>CAZZNF010000001.1:0-7651 GCA_964655555.1 uncultured Candidatus Saccharibacteria bacterium
GCTTTTACTAATCTAGACTTTTTTCTGTCTGCTGTCCCTTTTTTGATAAATCCGATTTTAGCCGCTTTATCAAGTGCAGCAAATGTATTTGAAAGATTTTTCTCTGCTCCACTTTTATCTTTTTTAGAAATTAATGAACGAGTATTTTTAACTGTTTCTTTCATTAGTTTTTTTCTTTTATCGTTTATAATTTTTCTATTTTTTGCTTGTCTTATTGCTCTTTTTGCTGTTTTTGTTACTGCCATATATTAATTTTATTTATTTTATATATAATACTACATTTTTTAAAAAAAATAAAGCATTATTCAAAACATAATTAAATTATGTCAATATTTATATTTTATTTATTAAGTATATATTATAATTATTAGTAATTTAATAATAATTTAATTTTATATGAAAACAGTATCAAAAAGTTTATATATCTCAATTTTATCTATTTTTATGTTTTTGTTTAATACAAACATGTTCGCAAATGCTAAAATGTATAATAATTACAATGGTTTTGAAAATGGATTATCTACAGCAAAAGACCTTTCTTCAATTTCTTTTGTTGGATTTGTATTTTTAGTAATAATACTTGTAATTGTGGGAATATTTTGGATTTCAATGTTTATTCATGCAATAAAACATAGAATACCAAATAAACCTATTTGGCTTTTAGTTATGTGGATACTTGGTATAGTTGGTGCTATAGCTTATTATTTCTCAATTAAAAAAGATTGCCCTTGTGAGCCGTGTCAAAAAAACAGAAATAGCTCTAATAATTTAGTCTGCATTTGTGACGATAATGGAGATTGTGTATGTGGAGGTTTAGACAAACATGACACAGAAGAATTACGAACTAAATTTGAAAAATAAAAGAATTAAACAAAAACTGCGAAAAGCAGTTTTTGTTTTTGTGTATTAATGATATTATTAATATATGATAAGTTATCTTTTTGGTAAAATCCATACCCTAAATGAGAAATATGCTACTGTTATAACAAATTCAGGTGTTGGTTATAAAGTTTTTTTACCGTTAAATATATTATTATCCAAAAACAAAAATGAAAATATAGAAATTTTTATTCAAACCATAGTAAAAGATGATTCTATTGATTTATATGGTTTTCTAGAAGAAAAAGAATTGTTTTTATTTGAAAAATTAATAAAAGTTTCTGGTGTTGGACCAAAATCTGCAATGTTAATGTTATCTAATAATTCTGTAGAAAATATTTCAAAAGCTATAGAAAACGAAGATATAGAAAAATTATCAAAAACACCTGGTATAGGCAAAAAAACTTGTGAAAGAATTATAATAGAATTAAAAGGCAAATTAAATCAATTCATAAATAATTCTATGATAAGTGAAAACAAAGAAGAAGATGATGCTATCTTAGCCTTAGTTTCTCTTGGATATAATGAAAAGAATATAAATCTTTTGTTAAATGAAATAAAGAAAGAAAATAAAGATTTTGATAAATTAAATGTTAATGAAATAATAAAATTATATCTTTCAAAATCAAATTAATTTTTTATAAGAGTTTTAATCTAATACAATAAATCTATTCTTATTCTGAATTTGTTTCTATTTTGTTTGTTATATTAATTTCAGATTTATATTTAGAATCTTCCTCTTTATTGTTTTTATTTGCTCTAATTGGCCCACCTGTAAAATACCAAATAAACCAAAATATCATAAATATACCTAAAATCTTCCAAAATAAATATTTCATATACTTAAATTATAACATTTTTGATATAAAAGATTTTTAGTGCCCTCAGCAGGGATCGAACCTGCGACCTTATGCTTAAAAGGCATCTGCTCTACCGACTGAGCTATAAGGGCATTTTATTTTTATATATAATACCAAATTATTTTGAAAAAGTCTAATAAAAAACAAAACCTGATATATAGGTTTTGTTTTTTATTGTTTATTTTTGTTTTACCAAAATATATCAAGTCCTCCTGTAAAATAATTATTATTGTATCCGTAATAATTTGAAGGATAATTATACATGTTTGTATTTGTATAATAATTTTGAGGATATTGTGTATATTGGTAATTATTGTATCCGTAATAATTTGAAGGATAATTATACATGTTTGTATTTGTATAATAATTTTGAGGATATTGTGTATATTGGTAATTATATCTATTTGTGTTTGTATTATATTCATTTGTATACATATTTCCACCAAATAGATTTCCTCCCAAAAATCCACTTGACCATGGGCTAGTATATGGAGCAGGACCTGTATAATAATATCCAGCGTCAGCTTTATTAATACCCATATATGCAGAAAAACCTATAATTAAAACGAAAGCTGTTATTAAAATTTTTTTCATATATTTTTATTATTGATAATAATTATATTTTATAATACTCTCAACTATTAAATTATACACCTTATAAAATATTTTGTCAAGTCTTTCTTAGCTTTATTTTATATACTTAAAATTAATTTTTCTATCCCTTTCATTAAATCAATTTCTCCATTATTTGCTTTAATAGACAAAAAAGCTATTTCTTTTCCTAATCTTTCTATTTCTTCTTTGTTATATTTTGTATTTTTGTTATTAATATATGCTTTCCATATATTTTTCCATTTCCACCAAATTGCTCCATGTAAGGCTCTGTCTTCTTTATTCCCCCATTCATTATATAATTTATTCCATTCTATCCAAGCTCTTTTTTTGTCTCTTTTTTCCAAAAAATCGCATAATGGAAATGGATTTATATCTTTTTTAAAAGAATCTTCTCTGCTATCAAAAACATTTTCTATAAAATTAAACTTTTTTGCATTTTCATATAATTTTTGAAATATTTGACTATTAGAAAACATTTCATCAAAAATAAAAATATTCTCACTTTTTATAAAATTCTCTATATTTTTATAAAAATATTCTCTTGATTCGTTTTTTTCTAAAATATTAGAAAAATTAATTATTAAAACTTCTCCAAATAATGATCTCTCATTCGCTAATACCTCTAAATTAGAATAATCTTTTATTTCTTCATTTTCTTTTTTTAAGGCTTTATCAAAATCAATATTTTTTAACTTCAAATCTAAAATAATTCTTTGTCTAGCTTTCTCTCTTTTTTTGAAATTTGTACCAAATATTAAATAAAGCATATTATTTTAATTCATATAAATTCTTCCCTGTTTTTATTTCTGCTTTTAATTTTACTTCCTCTACAAAATTATCTTTTAAAAACATATGTTTCCAGTTAATGTCTTTTATTCTTTTTGTTAAAACATTTTCAAATATATCTTTTATTGTATATTTTATTTTATCTATTAAATTTTCTTTTATTTCCAAAATAAGTTCATCGTGTATTTGTAATATTATATTAACTTTCTCCTCTAATCTATTTTCTTTAATATAATCATAAACATCTATCATAGCAAGTTTTAATATATCAGATGTTGTTCCTTGTACGGGAGCATTTATCGCTATTCTTTCTCCTTGGGCTCTCAAAAATGGTATTGATGATTTTAGTGAATAGATATATCGTCTTCTTTTAAGTAATGTTTCTGTATAACCTGATTCTTTTGCTTTTATTTTAACATTTTCAAGATAATTCATCATAATGTTAAAAGTTTTTTTGTATTCATCATAAAACTCTTGAGCTTCTTTTCTTGAAACTTTCATAGAATCTTTTAAAGCAAGGACTCCCATTCCGTAAAGAATCCCAAAATTAATAGTTTTAGCATAATTTCTCATTTGAGTATTTATTTCACTTTCTTTTATTTTAAATATTTTTGATGCTACACCAGTATGAACATCGATGTCTTCATTAAATATGTTTATTAAATTTTTATCTCCTGACAAAATAGCAGCACTTCTTAAATCTATTTGTGAATAATCTATAGATAAAAATATGAATCCTGTTCTTGATTCAAAAGCTTTTCTTATAACTAATCCATCTTCTCCTTTTGCTGGTAAGTTTTGTAAATTTGGACTTTCAGAAGAAAATCTTCCTGTTGTTGTGCCTGTTTGTATAAATGTGGAGTGTATAATATTATTTTGATCTACATAATTTGGTAATGTCTCTACATATGTATTTAATAATTTAAATAATTTCCTATATTCTAAAACTTTCTGAACTATTATGTTTTTTTCTTTTAATTTTTCAAGCTCTTTTACATTTGTGGAAAGTATACCTCCTGCAGTTTTTTTAATCTTTTCTCCAATTTTTAATTTTTCATAAAGAATATGTCCTAATTGTTTAGGAGAAGCTATATTAAACTCTTCTCCTGCTATTTTAAATATTTCTTTTTCTAAATTATTTAATCTTTCTTTTAAAATTTCTTCTTGTTTTTTGAGAGTTTTAATATTCAAAAATATACCTACCTTTTTCATTTCTGACAGAATACCAATTATTCTATATTCAACTTTATTATATAAATCTAAAAGATCTTGTTCTTTAATTATTTTAATAAAATTTTCTTTAGCTTCATTTAAGTTTTTAGTATTGGCTTTTTCTAAAATAATTTCTTTTTCTGCATTTGTTATTTCACTGTCTATTAAATTTAATAATACTTTATTCTCTAAAAATATTTCTGTATCATTTTCATATTTATTCTCATTTGAGTTTTGGTCGATTAAATCTTCATATCCTCCTATTTTTAATTCTTCTTCTTTGTTATTATTTGTGTTAAACACTTTATAAAAACTTCTAAACTCAAATTCTCTACATATTTCCAAAAATTTTTCTATATTAATATTTTTTAACCATTTTTCTTTTGGTAAAGAAAAATCCAAATCAACATCTTTAACTATTGTTGCTAAAGTTTTAGAAAAAACAGCATCCTCTTCTCCTTCTATTATTAAATTTTTAACCCTTTCTGTAATTTTTATTTCTTTACATATTTTATCAAAATTATTTATATCTTCGTGTATTATTTTATACATATTTTCAATACTTTCAAAAGCATTGATTAATACAGTAGCAGTTTTTTCACCTATACCTTTTATTCCAATTATATTGTCGGAAGAATCTCCTTTTAACCCCTTAAAATCAACTATTTGTTCTGCTTTAAAGCCGTATTTTTTTTCTATATCTTCGTATTTATATATAATGGTTTCTCCTAATGATTTTTTTAATGTATAAACTTTAACATTATTTTCTTTGTCTATTAATTGCATAGTATCCATATCGCCAGAAGCAATAAATATTTCTATTTTAGAATTATCAAATATAAAATTATTCTTTTTAAGTTTTTCTACAATAGTTCCTATTATATCGTCTGCTTCAAATCCAGCTATTGAATATATTGGAATATTTAATGCCTCACAAATTTTTGGAGCTTCATTTATTTGACTAATTAAAGAGTCTTCTGTTTTGCTTCTATTGGCTTTATAATTTTCATATACTTCTTTTCTAAAAGTTTTTTCTTTTCTATCAAAACAAGCTAATACATAATCCGGCTTTAATTCATCTTTTATTTTTAATATCATTTTAATAAATCCAAACAAAGCTCCTGAAGGTCTTCCGTTATGTGTAGTAAAATTAGGCATTGCATGATAACTTCTATGTAATAATGCATAAGCATCTAATAATACTACTTTTTTCTTCATAATTATATATTAATTCTATCATTTCTTAATATTTTATTAAAATATTTCTTGTGTTTTTATCTAAAATATTTATAAAAATAATAATATCAGCCTTTATTTTAAGCTCTTTTCTAAACTTTTCGGACCATTCTATGATAATTAATTTTTTGGAATTTAATAATTCTTTATCTAATTTCAAAGCTTCAGCTTCTTTTGGCTTTTCTAATCTATAAGCATCTATATGTATAAATTTTTCATAATCTTTTCTTAAAATAAATGTTGGAGATACTACATTTTCTTCATTAAATAATTTTGCTAAATATTTTGTAAAAGTAGTTTTACCTGCTCCTAAATCTCCTTCTAAAAATAGAATACAAGCTCTATTGTTTTTAATAAAAAATAATTCTATTATTTTAAAAATTTCTTTTGCTATTTTTGATAAATCTTTTTTCTTTGTATTGTTAAATTCCTTTTTCATATAGAAATGATACTCTATTTTTATAAAAATAAAAAACCGCTATATGCGGTTTTTTATTTTATGCTATATGGTGATGAATTGTGTTGTCTTTTCTTGCTCTTTTTCTGTCATTATACCATTTAGTTATATTTATAATTAATATAGTTAGAATTAATATTATAGAGAATAAAGTAAGCCATCCTAATAATGTTTCAGGGAAAATAGACTTAGATACTTTATTTTCTGTATTTGATGCCCCTTGAGAAGTTATATTTCCCATCATATATGTAGAAACTTCATCTCTTATTACTTTATCACCTTCCACTGGTAAATTATAACCTACATAAACTGTTGTAACTATTGTCTTTCCAATTTCTGCCTCCTTTAATATTTTAACTGGCAAAATAAATGTCTTAGATTTTTGTGCTTCTATACTACCAACAAATACTGACATTATTCCATCTTTTATATTTATTTGAGAAGATGTTGCTAAATTAGCATAATCCATTTCGCTAGGTAATATAGTTTTTAATTCAACATTATCTATTTGTATGTCTGCATTATTTGTTATTGTTATCTTATAATTCATTGATGATCCTTGTATTAAATCTTCTTGGCTTCTTTCTATTTTTACATCTAATAATTTCTTTCCAGAATTAATAGCTTCACCAACTAATACTGTTTTTGCTTTTGCTATAGAACCATCAGCACAAACGAATTCTGTCTTTGTTGTAAGTTTTTTTGTTGTATTTGTTGTTGGATAAGTTATTACTGTTTTTGTTTTTTCTTTTGTCTTAAATGAGACAATTTTTCCTCTATAGGTACCATCTTTATTAGAAATAACAGCGCGACAATAATAAGTTGTATTTGATTTTAATCCCGTTATTAAATTAGAAAATGTAATTTGTTGTGAAGATCCTATAAATGCAGAATTTGTTGTACTTTTAACATTTGATGTTTCTCCAAATTCAAACCATGCTGTTGTTCCTACTCCTCCTTTAATGTTAGCTATACCATTACATTGAGCGGAGTCTGTTGTTATTTTTGTCGCTAAATCTGTTACAACAGAATGTTCTTTAATATCTACTTTAATTATTTTTACTGTTGTAGTTGTTTTAACAGGACATGTTTTTGTCATCAAAATAATTGAACCATCCCAACATGTTTGATATTGTTGTGGACAAGATTGTGTAACTGGTATCACACTACCATTCCAACATGTTTGTGTTCTTGTTGGACATGTTTGAGTTATTGGAATAATACTTCCGTCAGGACACACTTGTGTTCTTGTTGGACATGTTTGAGTTGTAAGTATTATTGTTCCATTCCAACATGTTTGATATTGTTGTGGACAAGATTGTGTAACTGGTATCACACTACCATTCCAACATGTTTGCATTTGAGGAGTTTGTGGTATTTGAGGACATTGCCATGAATATTGAACTCTTACTCCATTTGGACAAATAAAATCTTGTTGTGGATATGGTGGATAATAAGGCGGTACATATTGAGGAGTTTGTGGTATTTGAGGACATTGCCATGAATACATAACACGAGTTCCATCAGGACACATAAAGTAATTATTATTGACAGGAATACAATCCCAACCACTTGGTATAGTTCCAGGAGGACAATCATAACCATA
>CAZZNF010000001.1:7751-23508 GCA_964655555.1 uncultured Candidatus Saccharibacteria bacterium
CCATAATCAGAATCACAATCCCAATAATCATAACAAGCTGAAGCTTTTTGGATATTAGAATTAAAAGATATTGTAAATAATAATAAAAATACTAAACTAAATATTTTTATTGTATTTATTATATTAAACCTGTTTTTTATCATATTTTTATAATTATTTATAATTTTTATAAGTTTATAGATTATACATCGTATATATAGTATTTGTCAAGATTAATTATTGTTTATGAAAATTTTCAGTATTTCCTTCTGCAGAGTTTTTTGCTCCTGATTCCTTTTTATTTATTATTCTAAAAATAATTTCACCTGTTCCTTTGTTTTCAAATACATTGTATTCTGTAGAAACACCGTCTTTATATGTAGAGCCTACTCCAATTCCACCTTTTACTTCACCTTTTCTATTTATTTTTGCCTTAGGAACATTTCCAAAATTTATATGATAAACTGTAATTTTTCCAGATTCTTCATCTTTTGTTATATTCTCTATACCAGATGTTGGTGCTATATTTCTTCTTATTACCATAACCTCTTCATTAACTTTTTTTGCAGTAAAAGATTCATAAGAAGTGCCTACTCTATTAAAAAATGTTAATTCTTCTCCAACTTTAATGTTTTCAAATAATCCTAAAAAGGTATTATTTTGTATTTTTTCTTTTCTTTCTATATTTCTCTGATTAGAATTTTCTTTATTTTTGCCATCTCCTTTTATAGTTTCTTTTACAACTCTATTAGAATCAAATCTTAGTCCTCTTTCATTTTCTATATGATATTTTAATTCTTGATAAGAATTAAAATATTTTGTAGTTCTTCCATTATCTAATTTATAATAATAACGACTTTTTTCTTCCTTTTTTTCTTGATCTTCTTTTTTGTTATTTTCTACATTATTATTACTTTTAATTAAATCTATTCCAGAGGCTCTCACATTATACCAATCAAATTTTAAATTTCTTTCTTCTATTGCTTTTTTAATATCAAAAACAGAACCAAATTGTGTAGTATATTTTTTACCTTCTTCTAATGTGTAGTAATATTTTTGACCTTCTTTTGGTTTTTTTGTCTCTACTTTTTCTCCATCTACAATTTCTTTTAAACCAGCTTCGTATTTAAAAGCTTCTTTTACTGCTTCAGAATAAAATCTATATGTAATAGTGTTCCCTTCTTTTGTTTTTACTTTTAATATGACTTCTTTCTTGTAATCTTCTTGACTTCTTTGTTCTGTTCTATTTACTTCTCTTTGAGAATTACCTTCTTTTGGTGTCATTATAGACATAATACCTATAGCCGCAATAACAGGTAAAGCTCTTTTACCTAATGATCTTAACTTTTCAATGAAATTAGAATTCTCTTTGTTCTCCTTATTCTCTAAATCATTTTTTCTTTTTTCTTTTTCAAAATTTATCATATTTATTTATAAAAATAATTATTAATAAATAAATTATACCATAAGAAAAATCCTTCATTTCTGAAGGATTTATTTTTTGTTATTAACAAAATCAATATCTAAACATTGTTGAAAAAGAAATCCCATAATTCCTTGGTGGAACTGTATAATAGTATGAAGGATTAGAACCATAAGGATATATATTTCCATATCTATCATATCTAGGATAAGTAGGATATCCAGTCCTATAATTAGGATAATTTCCATTATATACGGGATAATAGTTTCTACTATACTGATTATTGTAATAAGTATTAGCATTTCTACCATAACCAAAATATAAAGAAACTCCTCTTTTTCTTTGATTTTGTGATTGTGAATATCTGCTTTCAATGTTATTGTAGTTTCTGTTCTCTCTTGAGTTTTGGTAACTACCATCATAACCATCGCTCATAGTATAATATTTTGTAACTTTACAAGACATAGATACTAAAACAATAACAATGATTAAACAATAACTAAAAATCTTTTTCATTTTTAAATATTTTTTTGATTAAAGAATGTATTTTTCATATTATATATTATCATAAGAAAAGTAAAAAGTCAAGTCTTTGTTTTGATAAATAAAAAACCCTCTGAATTAATAGAGGGTTGTTTTTGAAATAAAACTAATTAATCTGGGAGAGTATCCCAGTCTGGAAGATTTTTCACCTTACCACCATATCTTGCTGCAAAAGACTCTAATGCTCTTCTACCAGCTTTAGTTCTTGGAAATTCTTTTTTAAGGAATTCTCCAGAAGCTAGTCCTTCTTCAAGTCCAGATTTAACATAAGAATCATTCACATCTCCACCATTGTCTTTAATAAATTTCCAAGCTCCTGGAGACCATAAAACTAATGGGTCAGTGCATCTTGGTTCTTTTATTTTAGGCTTTGGTGTTGGTGTTGGCTCTATTGGTCTAGGTCTTGGTGCTGGTGCTGGTCTTGGTGTAATTTTAGGCTTTTTAGGCTTTGGTGTTACAACAACATCATCTCTATCCTTAACTTTACAACAATCTTCAAGATCTTTAAGTTTTCTTAATGTTTCATCTAATTTGTCTGAAACACTAGTGTCAGGCTCTTCAACTTTTACTATAGGGTCTTTTTCTTTAGAATTATCCTTTTGATTAAAAGGACTAATGAGATAGAAAAATAAAGCACCTAAAAAAAATAAACCAACTTTAACACCTACTGGAACTTTATTCCAAATCTCTTTAAGTTTTGTCATTTTATAAAATTTTAATAATTAAAAAATTTTTATTATTTATTAATTTAGTTTTATAAAAATCAAATAAATTAGATTTATTTAAATTTTTAAAAGAACTATTATCTGAATAGAGTATAGCAGATAATAAACTTTTTGTCAAGTAGTATTTTGTAAAAAATTAAAACCCTAAAATGCTCTTATTTTTCTACTATTTTTGATCTTTTTAATAAATTAATATTCCAGATTTGCAACCTACTAAAGCTCCTGTTTTTGAACGACAAACTTTCTCATAATTTTTGCAAGAAACATGATTTCTTGTATTATTTTGATCTTCACCTATTTTATAACAAATATTAGCTTTTGTATTTTCAACTTTTGAATACATATTTTGTGTTGCTTTTACTCTAGATAATCCATATACAGATAAAATTGCTATCATTGATATTATTGTAATGATTAAAGCTTTATGTGTTAGTTTGTGATGCTTTGATAAATGATTATTATATTTTCTCATAACTTTATTATAAGTTAATTATATATCAGAAATTAAAAATAATTATTAGTTATACACATAATCGTTTTTTATATTGTATAATGTTGTTATGAATGATGAAAAAGAAAAAGAATCTTATAGATTAAGATTTCAAAGTTTAGATCAATTAAAAAAAACAGATTTTTTGCTTGATTCTGCAAAAAAGGAAGGAGAAGAAAGGTTTGTCCAAATAGAATCTGATAAATTTAATCTTCCATATATAGATTTAAGAGGTGTTGCTCCAGAACCAAATGCTCTAAATAATATAAAAGAAGAAGACGCTAAAGAAGCCAAGATCGCTGCCTTTAAACAGTTAGGTACTAGAGTTTATGTTGCATTTTATGATCCAAATAATGAAAAACTAAAAGAAGTATTAAATAATTTAGAAAGAACTGGTTTAACATTAGTAAAATTTATGGCTTCTCATGCTTCATTAGAACATGTTTGGAGTAGATATTCTGATATTGTTAAATCAACAGTTGAAACACCTGGAATATTAGATATAAATTCTGAAATATTAAATAGTATAATGAGTAATATTGTAACAATAAATGATTTAAAAAACTCTGTTATAGCGATAGCTAATGGCTCAAAAAATTTTAGAATATCCAGAATAATAGAAATACTTGTTGCAGGAGCTTTGCATTTTAAGGTTTCAGATATGCATATTGAGCCAGAAAAAGATAAAGTAAGAGTCAGATATAGATTAGATGGTTCTTTGGAAGATATCTGTTTTTTGGATTTAAAAACAATGAAATTGATAAATAGTAGATTAAAATTATTATCTGGAACAAAATTATCTACAACATTAAATGCACAAGATGGTAGATTTTCAATATTAGATTCTAATATTGAAATAGAAGTTCGTGTATCTATTATTCCAAATAATTATGGCGAGAGTTTTGTTATGAGATTTTTAGATCCAAGAAATATAATGGCAAATATAGAGTCTCTTGGTATGAGTACTCAATTATTTGAAATTGTATCAAATGCTATCAATAAACCTAATGGTATAGTTCTGACTACTGGTCCAACAGGATCTGGAAAAACGACTACTCTTTATGCTTTTATAAGTAAATTATATAGTCCGACAACAAAAATAATAACAATTGAAGATCCTGTTGAATATCATTTAAATGGTATAGTACAAACACAAGTAGAAGAAGAAAAAGGTTATACTTTTTTGTCAGGATTAAGAGCTGCAATGAGACAAGATCCAGATATTATAATGGTAGGAGAAATTCGTGATGAAGATACTGCGAAAGTAGCTATTAATGCAGCTCTTACTGGGCACTTAGTTTTTTCAACTTTACACACAAATAATGCTGCTGGTTCAATTCCTCGTCTTCTTGAGCTTGGAGCAAATCAAGGTACTTTAGCTTCTGCTTTATCATTATGTCTAGCTCAAAGACTAGTAAGAAAACTATGTCCTAATTGTAAAAAAGAAACTCTTGCAAATGAAAAAGAAACTAAAATAATTACAAATATACTTGGACTAATGAAAGTTCACGGTAAACAAAACAGTATGGAAACATATAATATTTCAAATGAATACAAAATATATATAGCAAATGAATATGGATGTGAAAAATGTAATCATGGTTATAAAGGTAGAATGGGTGTGTTTGAAGCGATAAAAATGGATAGAGCTATTTCAGATGCTATAATAGAAGAAAAGGTTATAAATGAAAGAAAAATTAAAGATTTAGCAGAAGCACAACAAATACCAACAATGAGAGAAGACGGTATTATAAAAATACTAAGAGGAGAAACTAGTTTTGAAGAATTAATAACGGCTGTAGATATTTATGAAGAATAATAAAAACCACATAAACCTCTAAACAACCTCTTGGTGAAGAAAACTTTTGTATAAGGATAAAGACAGAATAAAAAATACCCATCTTGTCCTCTACATAAAAAGTGTAAGACAAAGTCTTAATTGTTTAGAGATTTATGTGGTTTTTAATTTAAAAAAGAAAAATGATTAATTAAAATCATTTTTTGTTTATCTGTATTGAGTATATCACACTGATATTTTTTGTCAAGTTTAATTTATTTTGTGATAATATATATATTATGAAGAATCAAAAATTAGAAGAAGAAAAAACACAAGAAGAAAATAATTATCTTGATCAAGCACTTCGTCCAAATATGTGGAAAGATTATATTGGGCAAAAAACTATCAAAGATAATCTTGAAATATTAATCAAAGCTGCAAAAGAAAGGAATTCTTCCCCTGAACATATTTTGTTTTACGGGCCTCCTGGTCTTGGTAAGACTACACTTTCTAATTTGGTAGCAAAAGAATTAAATACGAATATAAGAATAACAAGTGGACCAGCTATTATGAAAGTTGGAGATTTGGCTGCAATACTTACAAACCTATCAAATGGTGATGTTCTTTTTATAGATGAAATACATCGCCTTAATAAAATGATTGAAGAAGTTCTTTATCCAGCAATGGAGTCTGGTAAACTTGATATTATTATTGGTAAAGGACCAAGTGCAAGGACAATACAACTTGATTTACCAAATTTCACTTTAATTGGTGCGACTACTCGTATCTCACTTCTTTCTGCTCCGCTTCGTTCTAGATTTTCTGGTGGTATTCATCGTTTACAATATTATAATGAAGAAGAAATTGCTCAAATTGTTCATAATTCTGCTAAAATTTTAGGAACAGAAATTACAAATGAAGCAGCTATGGAAATTGCGAAAAGATCAAGATTTACTCCAAGAATTGCAAACTACTTCTTAAAGAGGTGTCGCGATTATGCACAAGTCAATAAAGCAATAATAGATATTGATGTAGTTAATAAGACTTTAGATTTACTTGAAATAGATAGTTTAGGTCTTGGTATTGCAGAGAGAATGTTGCTTGATACTCTTATTAAGACTTTTCCTGACAAAGCTGTTGGGTTAAACACTCTTGCCGCTTCAATTGGTGAAGAAGAAAATACTATTGAAGATGTGTTAGAGCCTTATCTTTTACAAATTGGATTTATTGATAGAACGACTCGTGGGCGAATAGCAACAAATAAAGCAAAAGAACATTTAAGTAAAAAATAATTATGAAAACAATACTTGGAATTGATCCTGGCTATGATAGAGTTGGAATTTGTATTTTAGAAAAAAAATCAGTCAATGAAAATAAAATTATATTTTCAGAGTGTTTTGAAAGTAATAAAAAACAAGAAATAAACGAAAGGATTTTTAACATTTGTGAACATTTAGAAAAAATAATTTTAAAATATTCTCCTAATGAATTATCAATAGAAAAACTTTTTTTTACAAATAATCAAAGAACTGTTATGGGAGTATCAGAAGCAAGGGGTGCGATAATTTATATTGCACAAAAATTAGATCTTAAAATTTCAGAATATACTCCATTACAAATAAAAATAGCCCTCACTGGATATGGTAAAGCAACAAAAGATCAAATCTATTTTATGCTTAGAAAAATATTAAAAATAAACGATAAAAATAAGAAAAACTTAGATGATGAATATGATGCTATAGCTGTAGCTTATACTCATTCTGTGAGTCAGAAATAGTTATACACAACTTTTTGCTAAAAGTCTTGATTTTTTTTATAAATTATTTATAATATTCAAAATAAATAATAATAAAAATATGACAAAAAAAAATTTAAATGAGTCTTATGAAAAAAGAGATGATGATGAAATGGAAGAATTAGAAGATGAAGATGAGTTAAATATTGCTGATGATGAGGAAAGTGATGATGAGGAAATAGGTGACGAGGAAGATGAATTAGAAGAGATGGAAGATGAAGAGGATTTTGATGATACAAGTGATATCGAAAGAGAAGAAAATCCTTTTTGGTAATTAAAAAATAAATATAAATAATTAAAATAAATAAATCACATTATCTTTTATGTTAATGTGATTTATTTTTACATCACTATTTTTACAAATATCTTTTTACCTATTTTAAATATACCTTTATATACCTTTATTTTTACATCTGTTAAGACTTTTTCGTTTGTTTCTTCGCCTGCTTCAAATATTTCTTTTATAGAATTACTTTCTATTAATCTTTTAGCTTCTGCTTTTGATTTTATATATTTATTTTTTACAAAAATTTCTAAAATATCGCTTTCTTTATCTTTGTCGTTTATAATAATTTCTGAAATATTGTCTGGTATTCCACCTTTTTGAAATGTTTCAATAAAATTATTTTCTGCGGCAGCTGCCGCTTTTTCGCTATGATAAATACTTACAATATTTTTTGCTAATTTAATTTTAATATCACGAGGATTATTATTTATATTTTTCAAAAATTTTTCTGCTTCTTTTAATTCTTCATTTGTAGCATCAGTACAAAGTTCCATATATTTTATTATAAGCTCATCTTTTACTCTCATAATTTTACCAAACATATCATTTGCTTCATCAATAATATTAATTACATTACCTATTGAAGTACTCATTTTGTCCCCATTTGTACCTTCAAGCATTGTGCAAGTTAAAATATTTTGCTTTTTCATTCCATAATAATCTTGTAAATCTCTTCCTGCTTTTAAATTAAAAAGTTGATCGAATCCACCAATTTCTACATCAGCTTTTACTATAACAGAATCATATCCTTGCATTATTGGATATAAAAATTCACGAAGTGATATTTCTTTTCCTTCTTCATATCTATCTTTAAAATTTCTACGAGCAAGCATTTGTTGTACTGTAAAACAATCAGCCAATTCTATTAAATCTGAAAATGTTAATTTAGAAAGCCAATCATTATTATAAACAAATTCTATTTTTGATATATCTAATATTTTAGCTATTTGATTTTTATAATCTCTTAAATTTTCATCTATTTCTGCTTTACTTAACATTGGTCTTTTGTCACTTTTATCTGAGGCATCTCCTATTTGTGCAGTAAAGTCTCCAATAATTAAAACAATTGTGTGGCCAAGCTTTTGAAATTCACGAAGTTTTCGAAGTATTACAGCTCTTCCTAGATGGATTTTTGGCCCAGTAGGATCAATGCCTAATTTAATACGAAGTGAAACACCGCTTAACAAATCCTTTTTTAATTCTTCTTTATTAATTATATCTTCTACTCCTCTAGTTAAAAGATTGCTGATTTTTTCTTCATCGGTTATTATTTTTATATCTTTTATAGCCATAATAATTATTTTGATTATATCACTTTTTCATTATATGTTAAAATAGTATATAAAAATACATTATTTATATGAAACATTTTATTATTAATAAAAATAATAAAAAAAAGAAAAAATTTGTTAAAATTATTAAAAATTTAATATTAATATTTTTATCATTTTTTCTTATTTGTTTTGCTATACTTGGTATATATATATCAACTATAACAATACCTGATTTTTCAAACTTCGCAAATAGAAAAATAGAAAACTCTACACAAATTTTTGATAGAACTGGAAATACTCTACTTTATGATATTCATGGTGAAATAAAAAGAACAAAAGTTTCTTCTCAAGATATTTCAAAATATATAAAAGATGCTGTTGTTTCTATAGAAGATAGAAATTTTTATACTCACAATGGAGTAAGAATAACTTCTTTAATAAGAGCTTTTTTAGCAAATATAAAAGCTGGAAAAATAGTTCAAGGTGGTTCAACAATAGATCAGCAAGTAATCAAAAATGCTATTTTAACAAGAGAAAAGAGTATAATAAGAAAAATAACAGAATGGGCTATGGCTCTAAAACTTGATTCTCAATTGTCTAAAGATGAGATATTAACTGTTTATTTAAATGATGCTTCATATGGTGGAACTATTTATGGTATAGAAACTGCTTCTAAATATTTTTTTAATAAAAATGCAAAAGATTTATCTCTGGTAGAAGCTGCTTATTTAGCTGCTATACCTAATGCTCCTTCATATTATTCTCCTTATGGAACACATTTAGACGAGTTAGAGAAAAGAAAAAATTTAATTTTGAAATTGATGTTAGAACAGAAAAAAATAACTAAGGACGAATATATGGAAGCTTTAAATACAAAAATAAATTGGCAAAAGAACAGTGAAAATGGTAAAGCTATGCATTTTGTTTTTTTTGTTAGAGATTATTTAGAACAAAAGTATGGAAAAGATGTTGTTGATAAAGGAGGATTAAAAGTAATAACTACATTAGATTTTGATTTACAATCAAAAGGAGAAGAAATAGTAAATAAATATGCTTTACAAAATGAAAAAGCTTTTAATGCAAAAAATGCTGGTTTAATAGCTATAGATCCTAAAACAGGACAAATATTAACTATGGTTGGTTCAAGAGATTATTATGATACAGAAAATATAGAAGGTAATTATAATATAACTATAGCAAAAAATAGACAGCCAGGTTCTGCTTTTAAACCAATAGTTTATGCAACAGCTTTTATGAAAGGATATACTCCTGAAACTGTGTTATTTGATGTTATGACAGAGTTTAGTACAACATGTAATCCTGATGGAACACCTGTTGTCACAGGGCAAGATTCAACTTGTTTTCATCCTCAAAATTATGATGAAACTTTTAGAGGGCCTGTTAGTATGAAAAATTCTCTTGCTCAATCTTTAAATATACCAGCTGTAAAAACTTTGTATTTAGCTGGAATTAAAAACTCAATATTAACTGGAAAAAAAATGGGTATAACAAGTCTTAATCCTAATGATAACTATGGATTATCTCTTGTTTTAGGTACTGGTGGAGTGTCTTTATTAGAATTAACAAATGCTTATTCTGTATTTGCTAATAGAGGTTTATATAATCCTTATGCTTTTATTTTAGAAGTTAAAGATTTAGATGGAAATATTTTAGAAGAATATAAAGAAAATACTTCTCAAGTAATACCTAATTATATTTCAGATGAAATTAATAGTGTTTTGTCTGATAATGAAGCTAGAACTCCTTTATATGGAGCAAATTCACCTCTTTATATACCTGGTTATAGTGTAGCTGCAAAAACAGGAACGACTAATGATTATAGAGATGCTTGGACTATTGGTTATAGCCCAAGCATTGTTGTTGGTGTTTGGGCTGGTAATAATAATAATGAAAAAATAAATAAAGGAATGAGTGGAATGGTTGCTGTTCCAATGTGGGGAGAATTTATGAGTACTATAATCAATAAATTTCCAAATGAAAGTTTTATTCCATATAAAATACCAGAAGATATAGTTATAGAAAATAATAATCCTCCTGTTCGTGGTATTTATTGTTATACAGAAAATAATAATAATTATAGTTATTCTATATTAGATAAAAATTCTCCTCAATATAACTTATGGAGGTTTGGAGAAGATTTATGGATGAATAATAATTACTGTCCTTTTAGTAATACTTCTAATAATGAAGATTTAAGTGGTGAATTTAGTATAGAAAATGTTAATAATAATTAAATTATTAGATTTTATCTATAAAAAAATCAATTTTTTCTTTAATTATTTTATATAAATCATTATATTTTCTATTTAAAATAAATCTAAAATTAGAATTTTGATTCATTATTTTTATAGTTTTAGTTTTTGTTGATATTATTATATCTTTAGTATCAATACTTAAATTTGCTATTTCTTTAATTATATTATGTATATTATTTTTTGTCTCTGTATTATTATCTATTCTTTTTTTATATTTATCAATGTTAAAAATAATATTGTTTATCATATGTATTATTTATTAAGAGGCATTAATAAATAAACAAAACTTTCATCTTTTGGATTTTTAATAAATAAAGGCCTATTACTTTCTGTTAAAAGAAGTTCTATATTTTCATTGTCTATATTTGAAATACCTTCTAAAAAATAATTACTATTATAACTAACTTTAATATTATCACCTTCTATATTTTTAGGATTTATTTCTCTATTTAATATACCTATTTTATCATTTTTTGAGTTAAATTTAATTGTTTTTTCTTCTGTATTTATATCCATTTCTATATATGAATAACTATCAACAAAAATAGTAGATAAATTTAATGATGTTTTTAATTCATTTTTATTTATTTCTATTTTTGTTTTGAATTCTTTAGGAAATAATTGTTTATAATCTGGAAATGATCCTGATATTGAACGAATAACTATTATTGTATTTTCTATTTCTACTGTTAATAAATTATCATTATTATATAAAGTTATTTCAGAATTATTTCCATATTCTTCTTTAAGATTTTCTAATATAGATATCTTTTCATTTATATTTTTTTGAGATATTAGAATACTAAAATCATTCTCTATTTTGAATTGTATCTTTTTTTGTACCAACCTAAAAGAATCTGTTGCTACAGAATATAATTCATTATTCAAAGAATATAAATAAATAGATGCTAATGTTGGTATTATTTCTGTAGTTGAAGCACAAAATGCTACAGATTTTATTAAATTTATATATGAATCTATTTTTATCTTAGTTATTTCTTTTCCTTTTTTTGGTAAATTAGGAAAATCATCTACAAAAAAACCATCTATTTTAGTTGTTTTTAATTTAATATTATTTTTAAGGTAATTTATATTCAAAATATTATCATCTTCTAATTCAAAAGTTATATTTGTATCTATATTTAATAAAGTATTTGCTAATTTGAATAAAATATCTCCATTTATTAAACATTTTCCATTTAAAACACCTTTTACTTGTATAGTTTTTTCACAAGTTATCTCTAAATTTGTAGCTCTTATTGTTAAATTATTATCTTCGTTGTTTATATATACATTATTTAAATAAGTATTAACAGAATCTTTATTTCTAGCCTTTAATACTTGAGATATTAAAGTGCTTATTTTGATTGAATTTACCTCGAATTTCATAAAGTAATTATATATTATTATTAAAGTTATAACAAGAAAAATAAAAAAACTCTATTATATTATACTTGTTAATATTGTTAATAACTAAAAACAACCTTTTATTACAACCATTTTTATAATTTTAAAATATTATTTATATATAAAATATATTTATAAAAACTTAATAAATATATACATATAAAATATATATTGTATTATAAAAAAGTTTTTATATAGAAATTCAATAAATATTCTTCATTTATTAGTAAGTTATAAACAAATAATTCTTAATTATTTTAATATATTATTAATTTCTTCTATTTCTTTATTTATTACAGGATTTTCTTTTAATGACCTCTTTATTTTCTCGTAAGAATGAATAACTGTTGTATGATCTTTTCCTCCTAATTTCTCACCTATTACAGGATATGAAATATCAAAATATTCTCTTAATATATACATAATTATCTGCCTTGTTTTAACAACATCTTTTCTTCTTGTTTTACTATATACTAATTGGGGTTGTATATTATAATATTCTGAAATAACCTTAACAACATCTGGAATAGAAATTGATTTTTTTGTTCTAACATTATTTTTTATAAGATTTTTAATATTAATTAAAGTTACTTTTTGATCAAAAAGCTCTATTTGTGCTTGTATATAATTTATTATACCTTCTAATTCTCTTATATTACCTACTATATTTTCAGCTACATATTCAACAACACCATCCTCAACCCTTTCTATATTTTTTATTTTTGATAATAAAATATTAACTCTAGACTCATAATCTGGAATACTAACATCAACTATCATACCTTGACTAAATCTTGATTTTAATCTATCCTCTAAACCTACTATAAAATTAGGGTGTTTATCTGAAGAAAAAATAATTTGTTTATTGTCATTATGTAAACTATTAAATAAATAAAATAATTCATCTTGTGTTTTTTCTTTTCCATTTATAAATTGTATATCATCCATTATAAAAACATCATATTTTTTGTATTTTTCTTTAAAGTGATTAATTTTTTGTGAATTTATTGATGATATAAATTCTAAATAAAACTTTTCAAGTGAAGTATAAAATACTTTTTTATCTGAATAAGTATTTTTAATAGTGTTTCCTATTGCTTGTATTAAATGTGTTTTACCTAAACCAGTATTTCCATAAATAAATAAAGGATTATATACAATACCTGGATTTTTTATTATAGCTTGAGATGCCGCATAAGCTAATTCATTAAAACTACCAATTATAAAGTTATTAAAGGTATATTTTTGATTTAACCCATCATCTTTATTTATATATAAATCTTGTAAAGGTAATGAATTTGTTGAATCTATAATTTTATTTTTAGCTTGAAGAGCCTTTTTTTGTAAAGTCTCTAATTTTACAGTATGAAAATCAACCCCTCTCACCTCTTCGTGTATTTCTCTTAAAATTCGTAAAATAAACTTAT
This sequence comes from uncultured Candidatus Saccharibacteria bacterium, assembly GCA_964655555.1. Lineage (GTDB taxonomy): Bacteria > Patescibacteriota > Minisyncoccia > Phycocordibacterales > UBA5272 > UBA5272. The sequence continues at coordinate 21,154 of CAZZNF010000001.1, forward strand.
GATGTTTTTGATAAAGCCATTCTTTAACAAAGTCATTTGGAACACCAATAAAGATAATACCATCTTTATAATTAATTATTTGTGTATTTTTAAACCAAGTATTGAAATTGACACGAGAAAGCTCTAATTCTATTCTTGATAATGCCATATCCCAAATTTGTTTATAATCCATAAATATAAAGTAAATTGTTATTAACAAGTATTATACAAAAGAATAAAAATTTTTACAAACAAATTAAATAGAAAGAACCTTGTTTTTTTCTTTGATTTGTTATATATTATACAAATATAAATATAAATAAAAATATGGCATCAGGAGGAGTAACTTATAAACCTAAAAATAAAAAAAGATATACAACACATGGTTTTTTATCTAGAATGAATACAAAAGCTGGTAAAAATATAATTAAAAAGAGAAGAGTTTCTGGAAGAAAGAAGTTGTCAGTATCAGAAGAAAAAAAGACATTAGTCAAAAGAATGAATATTGTAAAATCTGCAAAATTAAAGACTTTAAGAAAAAAAGGTATTAAATAATATCTTTAATAAAAAAATGCTTAAAAAAATATATAAATTAAACTCTACTCAAATAAAAGAGTTATTTATTAAATATAATAAAAATATAAAAATAATAAGAAATGATTATTTTGAATTAAAAATAGTTAAAAATAATTCACCTTATTCTAAGTTTGGAATAGTTTTGTCAAAAAAGATAGTAAAAAAAGCTGTAATTAGAAATAAAACAAGAAGAAGATTTTATTCAATCATAGAAGATTTATATAAAAAAGAATCATTTTTATTAGAAAACAATTTATATATATTGATTTATATAAAGGAAAAGAGTATAGATACACAATTTTCTTTATTGAAAGAAATAATGTATAATACAATTTTAAATATTAAAATATAATATGTTTAATACATTTTTTTTAGAACCTATTTACAATTTAGTTATTTATTTTATAAATATAATTCCAGGAAACGATGTTGGAATAGCTATTATTTTAACTACTATTTTAATAAAAATAGTTTTATTAAAACCAAATATCACATCTCAAAAAAGTAGTTATTTAATGAGAGAAGCACAAATAGAAATAGATGAAATAAAAAATAAACACAAAGGAGATAATAAAAAAATTGCAGAAGAAACAATGTTTTTGTATAAAAAGAAAAATATTAAACCATTTGCAAGTATTGTTATTATGATAATACAAATTCCTATATTTTTTGCTCTATATTATGTTTTTAGAGATGGAGTAACAATAAAAGAAAATTTATTATATTCTTTTAATCATTTCCCTCTTGAAATAAAGCATTTAGCTTTTGGATTTTTAGATTTATCACAAAAATATTATTTTATTGGATTATTAGCGGGTATTTCTATGTTTATTTTTTCAAAAATGCAAGCAAATACATTTAAGAAAATATCTCAAAGCAATAAAAATGATGATAAAAATAATTTTAAAAATATATTTGCAAAAAATCTTCAAACTCAAATGATATACATGCTTCCTATAATATCTGGGTTTTCAGCAGCTGTTTTGCCTTCAGTATTAGGACTTTATTGGACAACTAATAATATATTGAATATTTTTCAAGATATTTATATAAAAAGAAAATTAAAAATAAATGATTTTATTAAAAAACACAAACAATAAAATTTTATAATTCTTTATATAATATATTATATACATTTAAAGACCATAATGAAGCATCATTTTTATTTATAAATATTAGATGGCTTACTTCATCATTAAAAGATAAGTTTTTTGCATCTATTATATCAAAATAAATACTATCGTCTTGTATATTAAATAAAAGGTCTCCATCAGGATGAAAATTATTTATTACATATAAGTCATCATCAAATGTGGTAGCACCTTGATACCAAGCATCAGGTAAGCCATAATCATAAGAATTTATTTCTTTTGGTACAGCACAAATTATTAATGGATTAACAATATCATTACTTATAGCACATTTATTGGCTAAGGTAGATAATTTTGTAGTAGTTAAATCTTTATCTGTAAATCTTTCTAAAGTTGAAAAGTCTTTTTTAGTATATAATTTCAGACCTTCTCCAGTAAAAATAGAAAGAACTACATTATTATTATTTATTAGAAATGACATACCATTATGATCTCCATATATTTTCTCTAAAGTAGAACTAATACTATTTACTTTTACTACTTTATATAAATTATTTTTTTCAAAATATGTATCTGTACTATAAGCATAAATATCATTATTATCAAGAAGAATTAATTTCCAAGAATACAATTCTGAGGAATTAAATTTAGTACCATAAGTACTTTTATAATCATTTATAAAATACCAATCTGTATAAATATCATTATA
>CAZZNF010000001.1:23608-29715 GCA_964655555.1 uncultured Candidatus Saccharibacteria bacterium
CCTGTTTGATGATTACTATGCGATGTTCCGTTTGAAATTTTACATGACTCAGCAGTAATAGGTCCTCCATTTTTTTTATTATCTTCATATAATTTTGTTTGCATATCATCAGTTCTAAAACCACTTACTACAACAAATTCCTTCTTAGGAAATTTAACTTTATAAGCAGCCTCAACTCTTTTTATAGTAGTCAAAAACTCTTTTGTAACATAACAAGTAGTTTCTGTTACTGTACATTTTATACCATTTGCATTCAAATCTACCAATTCTGTTTTATATGTATCATTTAATCTTACAATATTTTTACAAGAGTCATTATAATTTTTTGTATCTTGTGCATATGAAGATGCAGATGAAGATTTACAAGTTATGTTTTTTACTATTTTTATTAATTCTGTTGCTCTAATGTTAACTTGTTTATACCAAGCAGAATCTATCATTTCTTTTGCTACATCATTATAATTTTTAGCATCTAGAGCTTTTTTCATATCTGTAAACTTTTGTAAACCTCCAAGACCTAGATTATATGCCATATCTATTAAAACTTTTTGCATATCTTCTGGATGACTTTTAAATACAGATTCTCCACCAGCAAAAGTTATAGCATCCTTTTTAGCTCTCTCTAGTTTTTTGGGAATTAATTTAGATGCTTGTTCTTTTGTTATGGAAGGAAGAGTGGTACCACAACTTTGTGTGCCATCTTTAACTCCTAAACTTTTATTAGTTGCTGGTACATATTCTTTTACTATTTTATCTATTACTGTTTGATCTACACCAGCATCTTTAAACTCTTTTACAAGATTTTCATCATTAAAATGATAACCATAACCAATACTATAAGAGTCATTATCCCAATAAGGGCAAGCAGTATAACCTTCGAATTTTTTTATTAATTCTTGACTAGTTATATCTTTTAATGAATTCCCTCCACAAATATTAGAAGAATTAATAGTTCCTTCTTTATCATTATATACAATATCTCCTATATTTCCTGACAAAGACCATCCTTTTACTGATGGATTTACAAAAGTCAAAACAGAATAAGAAACTATCAATAAAAGCAAAGCCACACCAGCTATTTTGATACTTTCATTTCCTTCTTTTGATTGATAAATATTATCAGTAGTACCTTTTTTAATAGCTCCAGTCAGTATTCTGTATAAAATAAGGAGGACTATACCAATAGTCATAAAAGTTAAAATATAATTAAAAACCCCTCCAATACCACCTTCTCTAACATCTTTTTTTGTTTCTGTACCATCCCAAGAAGAAACATATTGATATTCATAAAGAGCATTATTATTTTGAGCAAAAGACTTATATGTAATAAATAAAGTTATCAATATAAACAATATTGTAAATAATTTAAAATATTTTTTATTTTTCATAATTATATTTTATCATATCTAATCTTTTTTTACTCTTAATATGAGCTGACTTTCAGATTCTTGTAAATCTTTAGTAGAATTAGATGTATTTATTCCAATTTTAAGACTACCACTAACATTTGGAGGTATTTTATAAAACATTTTATTTGTTTCCAATGAATTTGATACAGGAATATTATTTACACTCCAAGAATATATTAAATTTGGACTAGAATTACTTTTAGATGAAAAATAATAAGGCTCTACAAGAAGATTCAGGTCTTCATCATTAAAAACCATATAATCTGTAAATTTTTTATTTACAACATTAGAATAAGTTAATAAATAATTCTGTAAATCTCTATAAATATAATTTACAACTTTTCTTGGATATAAAGATAAGGTTTTTTCTGCTAATAAAGATTCTTGCTTATTACTAGAAAAAACTTTTAGATTTATTAAGTTTTCTGTAGTAAAAGGATCTAAAACAAAAAGAAGCATATTGCCTCCTGTTTTTGAATAAGTACGAGTCATAAGACCATTTATTCTCCATTCATAATAAAATTTAGAAGGATTAAAAGCTTCTGAAAATTTATTAATGCTAACATTAGCAAGAACTTTTATTTCTGCCTCTTCTCCTGGAAGGGACTTTCCTTCATAAAAAGAAGGAGTATAACTATCCAAAGTTTGCGAATCAAAAGAAATATCAAATTCAAGACTAGTTTGAGCTGTTGAGAAATTTGTTTTTAAGAAAAATATCAATAATATTATTATAAATATGATATAAAATCTTTTTTTCATATTAACTATATTATAACAAATATTTATTCATTTTTTAGAGCTTTTGCTTGTAATAACTGTTCTGGATTAGTGGTTACTATCTGATCTTCTACATAAGAAGCAATAACCTTTATAGCCACATGTTTTTGTCCTGCAAAAAATATACCTTCTCCAATACCAGAACTAAGCAATAAATACTTTTCTTCATCTGTAAGATTAAATGTTTTTTGTATTAAATCTATACTTGTTGGAGATTGTTTTAACAATAATTGCATACTTGAGTTTGTAATAATAGGTAAACCATAAGGAGATTTCAAAAAGTCACCAACATCTTGAGAAATTGTAGCTAATCCTAAATAATATTTTCGTCCTCTTTTTGCCATTCCAAACAAAAATGATGCAGTATCTTCATTTTTCATCATTATCCAAGCTTCGTCTATAATTAAAAGTCTTTTCTTTAATTCCTTTCTAACTTCTCCCCATATAAAATGAGTAATTATATACATTGCTATTGGTTTTAATTCATCTTCCATATCTCGTATAGAAAAACAAATTAATTTTTTATTTATATCTACATTTGATGGCTCTCCTATAAATCCAGACCACACACCTTCTGTGTATTTTAATAGTCTTTGATTCAAACTATTAGCTCCTTCTATACCACTTAAAACATCAGCAAAATCTCTTAAAAGAGGAAACTCTAAACCTTCTAAACTTTCTGTTTCAGGAGTAATATCTTTTAGAGCATAAGTTTCTGTCAATGCTCTATCTACAATAGAATCTTCTTCTGGAGTTAATCCTCCAAGCATTATTCGTAACAAACCAACAAGACTTATAATATTACTTCTTAAAACTTGAGAAAGAGATTCATCTTCACCTGGTGTAGCCAAGTCAAAAGGATTAATATGATGATTAGAATTTAATGAAACATCAAAATATCTACCGCCAACAGATTCAGCTAAATATTCATATTCTTTTTCGGGGTCAATTATTATTACATCTGTATCAAACATTAAAGTTCTTAATATTTCGAGCTTAGTGTAATAAGATTTACCACTACCAGATACAGCAAAGACAACACTATTATAGTTTTCAAGAGAAAATCTATCAAAAATTATAAGAGAACCATTATGTCTATTTAATCCATAAAGAATACCTTTTTCAGTAGACAAATCAAAAGATAAAAATGGAAAAAATGAAGATAAAGGAGAAGTATTTAATTGTGTTATAACTTTTAATTCATCATTACAAAATGGAAAAGTGGTTTTTAAGCCTTCTAATTGTTGAAATAAGGCTGGTCTTACATATATTAGCCTACTCTCCAATACATTTTTTATTTCGGATTCTGTTTTTTTAAGATCAAGCTCATTATCTCCATATAATGTTATATATAATCCAACTTCATACATTTTTTCTGTTGCTTGCTGTAAAGAATCTCTTAAATCTTCAAGATCTTGTAAACTAGTTTCTAATTTAGGATCTCTAATTTCTCCTTTTTCTTGTTTTTCAAAAATCTGACTTTCAACCTCTACTACTTTTTTTTGAAATTTTTTCATTGCTTCAGCTGTAGCCATTGGTGTTATATGAATAGAAATATTAAAAACTTTATCTAAATTTATAAGTGGAGCTAACCAAGAATCATCTAAAAATCTAGGATAAGATGTAATAAAAAAACTTTTTAATATTTTTCCAGACAAATTCATTTCTTGAGCTTGTATTTTAACTCCAGCAGGAGCTAAAAGTTCTTTTAATTTTTGAGTAGCTTCATTATAAAGATCTTCTTTTGTAGGCTCTTTATTTTCTTTTTTTTGTTTTAATAAGTCTAATATTCCCATATATTTATTGTGTAGGTGAATTTAATTCTCCAGGATTGTATAATTTATAAAACAAAGGTATCAATTCTTCAGTGTTTAAAATATTAACTTTTAAGCCAAGTGGAATTAGTCCACTAATAACTATAGAAACTCTTTGCATAAGTTGATTTTGACTTTTTAAAAACTCAGAATCAGAAATTTTACTTACAGAATCAGTGATAGATGGAATATTGTATGGGACAACTATATAAAAACTTTTTGTCATTATATTTTGTTCATCAATAAATTTTTGTATAAATTTAATATATTCTTTTATTTGTATTTTTAGTAAATCTTCTTTAACATCTTGTTCTCTACTTTTTAGAAGGTTTATATAATTTCTTATATCTAGTCTTTTTGACTGCATAAATATTTGAATATTAAAATCTAATGAATTAAGAAAGTTCTGAAAACCTGTAATAATACTCATCTGTTCATCTTCTCCTTTTAAAGATAAGTTTATAGATGATGAAGAAAGTAAAACTCTCATTCCTCCATCGTTTAAGATCACAATATTATCTCTTATTTCTCTTATTTGTGTAAAATCAGAAGCTGATGCTGCCATAATAATATAAGTATATCATTTAATTTTATTATATTTTTATTTCTCGTTTTCTTTTTAATAATTGTTCTCTTAAATTTAAATTTGCAGTGTTTTTATTTGATGTAGATAAAAGATTTAATCCTTTAGTAATGTTTTTCATCTTATCTTCAACAGATAATTCTTTTTTAACAATAATAGGTAGAGCTTTTCTTTTTGTATCGACTCCTTTTTCTAAAAAGTCTTTAACAGATGTTTCTGGTCTTCTCCATATATATGTTTTATTATTTATTAAATATTTATAAGCAGCTTCCAAAATATCAGCGAAAGGTCTTTCATTTATTTTTACAAAAGCAAGAGCAAAAAAAGTTCCAGAAAAAATAAGTATAAATATAATAGAAATAATTTTAATAGGTATTAATTTCCAAAATATATAAATAAAAGCAACACCACCCAAAGAATAACTAAATTGCTTTACTGTAAATGGTCCAAATATTTTGTCTTCAATATCTAAAAATTGTGGTATTCTAAACCTCATTTTTATATTTTATCATATTATTTAGATTAAATCTTCTCTGTAAGGATCAAAAGTTTCATCTTTTGAATTTGTTTCTGAAGTATAAGTACTTTTTATAGGAGTTTCAACAACCTCTTCATTTATTTGATTAGTACTTTTTATAGGATTTTCTGTATTTGTTTTATTTATTGAAGCTAATCTTTCTTTTTCTTCTTTCGCTATTTCTTGCATTCTTTCTTCTACGTTTTGTAGATTTAATGGTTTGTCTATTGAAATATTTTCTAAAAGAGACTCTCTGGTAACCTTCTCTTCATTAATAGGTTTTTTATAATTATTCTCTATTTTTTTAGTAGTGTTTCCTGTACTTTCTAATAGCATTTTTCTTAATTCTTCTTTTCTTGAATCTACTTTTTCTGCTACAACTTCTACTTTTTTTATTTGAGATTCTTCTTTTTTTCTTTCTTCTTCTAAAATAAGTTTTTTAACATCTGAAAGAATATAAGTATCTATGTCTTTTACTATCATATTTATAGTAAAATCTTCTATTTGCATATTTAAATTTCTAAAACCTTCAAGTATGTTTTCTTTCATATTTTGAGGATTTATTTGACCAACAAGAACAGATACAGATATGTTTTCTAAAATAGTTTTAGATAATTCTTCATCTAATTTTTCTAATTTACAAATTTTTTTGATATTTTCTCCTAATTTATCGCTCAATATATAATCTTGTATAATAGGGTGAGAATTTTGAAAAGCAGTTTCAAAAGAATTCATCAATTCTTCCTCGTTATTTTCTGATACTTTTTCTGGGTCTAAAAAATCATATGATCCTACATACTCCTCTTTTATTGGGATATCTTCTGTTTGAAAGTCATTTATACTGATATTATTATCGTTTGACATAATAATATTATAACATTTTTATTCTAGACTTTTAATTTTTTAGTAGGATCTTTACTCTGAGGAGAGGCTTCTGTGCCATTTTTTACAAAAGGATTTGAAGTTGATGATGAAACAGTATAATTATTTGAAGTTGATTGCATAGT
>CAZZNF010000001.1:29815-31553 GCA_964655555.1 uncultured Candidatus Saccharibacteria bacterium
CTAATTTTTGTCCTTTTTCTTTATCAGTATCTATTTCTTTCATATAATTACTCATTTGCTCTCTTTTTCCATCTCTTTTTTCTTTCAATTCATCAAGTCTTTTATTTTTTTCAGCTTCTTTTGCCCTATATTCATCTTTATTTTCAAAATTATTTACAACTTGAGATACAGCTTCTTTTCTTTTTTCCGGATCAGTATTTTTTAATGCAACAGAAAGTTTTCTTGAAAAGTCTGCATTTTCTGGCTTTGCCATTTCCGAAGAGAAGTAATTAGGAGCTTGACCGTTTTTTTCAAAATGTTTATCAAGATTAGCCATAGTAGAGTCCATCCTCTTTCCCTCATCTGCTATTCTTATTGAAGCTTCTATACTTTTATCAAAAGAAGGGTCTTTCTTTAACTTCTCTTCAAATCCTACAGCATTTGCCTTTTGAGCTTCTTTTATTTGATTATTTAAGCCCCTCCTTTTTTCTTCTTTAGCTTTTTGTGCTTCTTCATCAGCCTTTACTGACTCTGCTGTTGTTTTATAATTTTTTGCAAGCATAGATGTTTTAGGTTGCTTTTCGAACATATAATCATCAGCTACTTTACCAAGTTTAGTATTTCTAACATCAAAAGTAGAATTATTTAATTTATTAGAAAGCATAGCAGCATATTTACCTGTTTTACCGCCTTTTGCAATCCATTTTTGCATTCCTTTACTATCAGCAACTTTGCTAGCACCCATTCTTAATCCTTTGGCAGCTAAACCACCTGCTGCACCAAGAGTAGCCCCTCCAAGCTTACCTGTATATTTTTGTATTTTACTAGAAACAGCTCCTCCTATATCACCTGTTAAGTCTTTCGCTGTTTTAAGTGCAAGTTTCATCATTACAATACCAAGAACAGCTCTTAAAATAACTGACATAGGCATAAAACTATCACTTCCTTGAACAGCAGGAATTGCCCCACTTCCTTCTATAAGAGTTTGTCCTGCATCCATTATTTTTAAAGCTACAAAAATCATGAAGAAAAAAATAGGAGCAAGTAATAAAGAATTTATAAAATTATCAGTGATTTTCTTTTTGTAGTCATCTATTTTACTATAAATACCACTAGGCAATATCATTATTGGAGAAAATATTAAACAAAGCAATAAAGTAATAGCTCTTGAAAAAATAAGTATAGCAGCTTCAAAAAATATAGCAATAGCTAAAAATGTTATTACAAGTTGCATTGCAAAAGCAGGTACAGTGGCCCAATCAGCTTCGCTAATTGTAGGACTATATGTATTATCTCCAAGTAAAGAAGTTTTTATTTTTCGAGAGAAACTTTGAGTATCTCCCTCACCTGAAAGAGTGTTATATATTTTAAGTGAAGTCACATTTGAAAGATCTATAAGCATACCTGATATAGGAAAAGCAAAAGCAGCAAATAATGCTACAAAAAGTATTTTTGGTAAAACTTTTTTTATTGTATCATTTTCATTGGTTATGAGCATTTTTAATATTAAGTAAAAAGTTAATGGTATAAGTAAAGAAAATACCAAAGCCAAAAAGACATCTCTTGATATTTCATAGGCTGTAGAATTTGTAACTAAAGAATAAAAATTTGTTATACCAAAGCTTATAGTCCATTCTAGAATACTAATTATCCATCCCAAAATCATCCCAGCAATATGATTTAATCCTTTAAGAATTGAGTTAATTAAAAAAGCAGTAAGACTACATTCTGATTTAGACAAAAGATCCCAAAGATCAGG
>CAZZNF010000001.1:31653-33302 GCA_964655555.1 uncultured Candidatus Saccharibacteria bacterium
ATAAATATTTTGAAATATTTTGAAATATTTATAGAGGAGTATTTAGGAGAAATAATTTTAATTTTTTTATTTAAAAAATCTTTCATTAATATATTTTAACATAATATTTTTTGAAATATTATGCGAGCCATCTTACTCTTGTTTAGGGGTGATAGAATCTTCATTACAAGGTACCTCAGAATTGTTATAATACATCATTGTAGGGTCTTCATATGTATTAAGACAAGGATTTATTGTCCCACCACCATTACCAGTACTAACATTAGGAGCTGTTATCTCAGGAGAGACACCTTTACAAACTGTGTTTTCTAAACCTAGTTTTTTACAAAATTCCATTTCAGACCATTTTTTTGTTGATTCTGAATCAAGAATATTCCAAGGGGTTATTTTTGAATTAACAGTTGTTTTTGGAGGGATATTTAAGTCTAAATCTTTTACTTTTACTATAGCATATCGTGAAAGTAAGTCACTATTTAGAGACAAATTATCTTGCATTTCCCAATATTTAACCATAGCACTACTAACTTGATAGTCTTTATATCCTATATTTAAGTAAGCATCAAATAAGTCAACATCGTTTAGATTAACACCTTGTAGTATTTTATAAGTTTGGGCAGGAGATAATCTTAAAAATCTTTTGAAGAAAGATAAATATCTAGGATTTTCTTTTGGAGCTAATGAAGTTTCAAATAGAATTAATGCTTTTACTCTTATAGTATCTAAAATCATTTTATTCAAGTTCGCAAGCCTTTCTTCATTTGTAAAAGAATATTTTAAAGATTTTTTCGCCATGTTAAAAAACCACTGTTTTTCCCCATCTTTATTATAGTCTTCTCCTTCATCTTTATTACCATTTAAGAGTTCTGCATAGTCACTAATAGGAGTGGTTTTTCTTGAATTTAGAGCTAGTTCATAAGACCAAGCTGCTTCTTTTAATTGATAAGCATTACTTGAAATTGTATTATCTAAGGCCTTTTTCATTGCTTCTTGATTATCTTCTTCTCTTGTATTTGGGGTGTTTTCAAATAAATTAAGTAATTTAATTATTTGCTGTTCTTTATAATTATTATTTGCCATTTCTTTAATTAATGATTTAATATTTTTGCTTAAGTTTTTTTCTATTATAAATAAGCCATTTACAGCTTTTTTAACATTATCAAAATAAAGAGCACCTTGTGTATTTGCTAAATCAGTATATTCATAATCTTTACGACCCAAAATACCCATGAAGTATTCTTTCTTAGTTAATGCCGTCGGTGTAATATATTTACTATCTTTGATATCTAATTCAACAAAAGCATAGGTAAATACTGCAGAGTTTAATATTTCAGTATTTAATTCTCTCATTTGAGTATATAAGTCTAGTTTTGCTTTTAAATCTGCTATTGTATAAAATTCTTTTGTATCTTCTATACCCATTTCATAATTTCTGTCACTTAATGCTGCATCATAACCTAATTGACTTTGTTTTATTTGAGTTGAAATAGAATTATTTAATTCTTGATAAAGTCTAGTATAAGGACTGTCTTCTCCATTTGCTGCAGAAAGAATAAGATTATTACCACCAGCCCCTAGACTTACAATACTATTAACTCCTCCTATTACATCGTTAATACTATTTAATGCACAATTTATATCATCTAAAACTT
>CAZZNF010000001.1:33402-59529 GCA_964655555.1 uncultured Candidatus Saccharibacteria bacterium
CATTTTCAGCATTTGCTGTAGTAAAAAAGAATTTTAATAAAAAGTTATTATTTGAATTTGTATTTTCTACTATTTTATTAGAATTTATACTTGATGGATTAAAAGAGGTTTTTTTACCACAACCTTTATTTTTTTCTATGGAAAAAGATTTCGCAAGCATAGAGAAATAAGGAGCAAGTAATGCTGCTGAATTTCTGTCTTTTGCAACAGATCCTGATCCTTCAGGAGTTGAATCAGTAGAATAACACAATTTCTTTTTTGGATCTTTTGAAGCTGGATCATACTTTACTTTATTACCATTTTTATCAAAACAAATACTATTACCAGCATTTAATCCTGTTGCTTCTACTTGCTTAGAAGCAACTTCTTCTTTTTTGGATTTAGTTTCAAGAATATTACTTACTGCACTATTAATTATTGATGAAGGAAGGTTTTTGGGATCAGACATGGCAATGTTTGTCTTTTCTCCACCATAACCACCTTTTGCTAAACCAATAAATATGGCTTGATCTTTAGCAGATAAAATAGTTTTTGTATTTTTACAAACAGTTTCTATATCTATATTTACAGGAGGTTTAGGAATTGTATAAGTTTTGGGTTCTCCTTTTTTAATAACTTCTTTTAATTCAGCACTATTACAAATTTCTGCTCTTACTATATAAGGCAATGTGAAGTTTATAAGTTTACCATTAGCTTTATCTGCTGAGTCTTTTGAAAAATCCATAATAGCTTTCTTCATTTCTAATTGATAAGGTGAATCATTTTCTGGATTATCAAACTCTTGTATTGATTTTCTTAATTCATTTCTACCTACATCATCTATAAATCCTTGTAAATCAGTGATAATTTGAGATCCATTTGTAAAAGTATTTACTCCTGCTCCTTGATCTCCAGCCATTGCTTTTAATACAAAGTCTCCTGTTTCCATAATTTGATCTCCTCCAAGATTATGAGCTAATGATTGAAAGCTGAAATTTTTTAGATTTTTAGCCATAGCTACAGCAGATTTTGTTGTTTGGACTAAGTTTTTTGCTGTGGTTATATAAGATTTTACATCATCAGTATGTCTTTTTATATCTGACATTGTTGCTTTAACATGAGCAACAATGTCAGAAACAGGTATAGCCTCAGCTTTTTTTGTAAAATTAAATGAAATTGCTGTTATTATAAATAAAACTATTATAAATTTTAATTTGATTTTCATATTTTTATATATTTCTATTAAAGTAATTTATTAAATTATTTGTATTTTCTTCTATGGAATCAAAATATTTCTTGGATTCATCTTCATTTTCTTTTAATTGTGATGTATCTACATTGCTATCAAGAAGTAAAAATTTCATCGGATCAGATTCTAAATATACTGTTGTTATTAAAAATGAATTTAATTTTGACAATGAATTTATTAAAGCTATTTGATAATAAGCTCCATCTTTTGTCGCTACTATTGATAATAATTTATTTATTAAAAAGTCATTAGCATCAATTATAGACATTGTATTTGAAACTATATCACCTTTAATTGATGCTACATTAGAATCAGTCATTTCTTTATAAGAGTTTACATCTTTAAAAGCTATATCTTTAAAAGTTTTATAATATTCATCTATTGCTTCTCCAATTTCATTTTGATACTCTGAAATAGAGTTTTTATCATCATTTCTAATGACAGAAAGATCTCTTTCTTCATATATTTTGCCATCTATTTTTCTTTTGTATTCTAATATTATGTCCGCTAATATTTTACCTCTTAAGGTAGGATCTGTAAGACCATTTTGATCCATAAATAAAGAAGTTGCATATAGCGAAGTAGTTAAATCTTTAGTTGTATTTTTGTCATAGTCATAAACATAATCATTTGTATAAGGTTCTTCTATTTTAGCAACATCATAATCATCTATATCTAAATTATACATTTCTGCAATTTTTTTGAGATCTAATTGATATACTCCATCTTTATCTTTCTTGCCATATTTGGGCTCATTATTTGTCATAGACACTACTACAACTATTACAGCAATAATACCTAAAACATACAAATAACTTTTCAAATCAACTTTTGCAAGTTTTTCTCTTATTTTTGAAATATTTATTTTTTTGAACATAATATTTATTTTACAAATAATATTATATCATAATAAAAATTATATTTTTAAAAAATCAATCATTTTTATAAAAATATCTTTTTTTAAGTCTTCACTTCTAGCATTTATATTTATATTTAAAGCAGTAAAGATTTTTATAAAGTCTATTTTTGGAAACTCTTGCTTCAAATTACTTATCATCTTTTTTCTTTTGTGAGAAAAAGCTGCTTTTATTAACTTGATATATAAATCTTCTATGTCTTTATCTATATTTTTGTTATTTATATTTATTTGGAGTACAGCACTATCTACTTTTGGTTTTGGAAAGAAACTTCCAGCAGATACTTTATATATAATCTTTGCTTCTCCGTAAAAGCTAATAATCAAAGACAAAATAGACTCTTTTTCGTCTTTTGCGACAATCCTATTTGCGACTTCTTTTTGTAGTAAAAGTATCATTTTGGAAGGTTTTTCTTTTATAGACAAGAAGTTTTGTAATATTTTGCCAGTTATATAATATGGAATATTGGCTATTATTTTATAGTTTTTAATATTGTTTTCTTTTAGTGTTTTTTTAATATCAAAAAGTAAAATATCTTCATTTATAAGTATAAGTTTTCCATTTTTAATAAATTCTTCGAATTTTTGCTTCAAAAACAAAAATAATTCTTTATCTTTTTCTACAACTAATATTTTTGCAGTTGTTTTCAACAAATCTTCTGTCAAAAATCCTTTCCCTCCTCCAATTTCTAAAATAAAATCATCTTTTTGAATATCTCCTGCCTTAATAATTTCAAAAACAGCTTTTTTACTTGTCAAAAAGTTTTGTCCTAGATGTTTTTTGGGTTTCATATATAAAATGTTAGCACAAAATACTTTTTTATTAAAAATCTTCAAAATCTATCTCATCAAAGAAGCTAAAACTATTTTTATTTTTGCTTTTATTTATAAAATCATTATTTTCTCCATAAAAAGTATCATTATATAAGACAGCTTTCTCGTCTAATGTGTTTACATCTTCCAAAAATTCACTTGGTATATTTATTTTTCTTTCTCCATATATTGTTCTTGCTTCTGCATATGACAAAAATAATTTCTTTTTAGCTCTTGTTATAGCTACATAAAACAATCTCCTCTCCTCTTCCTCTTCTTCTGCTCCTCTTTTTTTATTTCCTATATTTATATGAGGAAATAAATCTTGTTCAAGTCCTACAATAAAAGTATAATCAAATTCAAGACCTTTTGCAGAATGTATAGTCATTAATTTTACTCCTTCAATATTATTTTCATCATCATCTTGATCACTTCTTAAAGAAGCTTCTTCTATAAATGTATCAAAAGCAATATTAGCATTCAAATTATCAAATTTCTTAGCAATACTTACTAATTCTCTTATATTTTCTAACCTTTCTCTATCTTCATCGCTACCATTCATTAACTCTTCTTCTATCTCACTTTCTTTTATTGTAAACATTATTATTTCTGATAATTTGTCTTCATTATTTTCTATTTTTTTTGCTATTTTATCTAAAAGATTTTGAGTTTCTTTTAATTTTTCTTGCAATGAATAACTAATATCTTTAATATCATTTGAAAATATTTTTAATAAAGATGTTTTACCAAAACCTCTTTTTGGAAATTCTAAAATTCTTTTTAAGTCAGTTATATTTTCTCTGTTTTTTGAAAATCTTAAATAACTCATTATGTCTTTTATTTCTTTCCTATCAAAAAATTTTGTTCCAAGTAATTTATAAGGAATATTGGCCCTCAAAAAATATTCTTCCAATATTCTAGATTGAAAATTAGTTCTAAACAAAATAGCAATATCTTTTAGATTTATATTTTCATTTTTTAATAATATCTTTATATTATTAATTATATTTTCAGCTTCTTTCTTTTCATCAAAAGCAGGACAAATTTCTATTGGCTCACCAGTTTCTTTATTTGTAAAAAGATTTTTAGGAAACCTAACTTTATTCTTTTCAATAGAATTATTTGCTAGATTTAATATATTTTGTGTTGATCTATAATTTTCTTCAAGTAAAACTACTTTTCCTCCTGGAAAATCTTTTTCAAAATTAAGCATATTTTGTAAATTCGCCCCTCGCCAAGAATATATATTTTGATCTATATCACCTACTACACAAATATTTTTTTCATCATTAATTAATTCTTTTATTAATTCATATTGAGAATTATTAGTATCTTGATATTCATCTATGTGAATATATTTAAACTTTTTTCTATAAAATTCTTTTACGGAATGATTACTCCTTAAAAGTTCTATTGTTTTTATTATTAAATCATCAAAATCCACAGCAACTCTTTTTTTTAACTCTTTATCATATAGTCTCCAGGCTTTTTCTACTATTTCCATAGTATAATTTGCGATTTTTTTAGAATAATCATCAGGAGTATTTGAAGAAGACTTTTCTTTACTTATAATATTTCTTATTTTGCTTGGTTCATATAATTTTGTATCTATTGATAATGAATTTAATATTTCTTTTATTATTTGAAGAGTGTCATTAGTGTCTAATATTGATAGATTTTTATTAAATCCTAAACTTTGACCATTTTCTTTTAATATTTGAAGTCCAAGTGAATGAAATGTTTTTATTGTAGGAATATTTTTGTTTATAAAATAATTGATTCCGTTTTCTATTAGATTTTCTTCTCTTAATCTTTCAATAATTCTAGAAAGCATTTCTTTGGCAGCTTTATTTGTAAATGTCACACATAAAATATTTTCTGGCTCTATGCCATTTTTTATTATATTCACAACTCTTTCTACTATTGTTTTTGTTTTACCAGCACCTGCTCCAGCTAAAATTAAAAGCGGTCCATTTATAGTCTCGACCGCTTCTAATTGTTTATCATTCAAATTCATTTTGTTATTTTAACATATTAAATGTATTTTAAAAGAGATTAATTATTTAGATTAAATTCATAATCTTCATCATATAAATCAGTATCTTTTTTTTCAAAATCAAATACTGTTTTGTTTTCATAATAATCTCTATAAATAATAGTATCTTCTTTAATAAGTGAATCTAATTTTTCTTTTAATGATTTATAATTATTTTGTAATTCTCCTATCTTTTTTTCTAAATTATAAATAGTAGTATTTAACAAAGACATTTTTTGTTCTAATATAGTTTCAATATTATTATCTAATTTTTGAACTTTTTCTAATAAATCTCTTTCTGATTCTATTTTGAAATTATTTATTTTGTTATCTATTAATTCCGAAATATTTTCACTTACATCATTGTATAGTCTATTTTCTAAACTAGAAAACTCTTCAGAAATTTCTTTGCTTGCTATTTCGCTAAATTTTCTTATTTCCCCTCCTACAACTTTTTTACTAATAGTTAAAATCCTTCGTTTCAATAATTCATCGCTAAACTCTTTATTTTTGAGAGAAATTTGATTTTCATAATAATCATTATGCTTAAAATAAGGACTTTCTATACTAAAATTATTTTTTTCCATAAATATTTATTAATTTTATTGTAGCATATCTTTTTGAAAAGATATATTATTATGATATAATTAGTGTATAAATACTTTTAGTATACTTTGAGTAATTTAATTATTACTTTGTTTTATGAAAATCTCTAAAAAAATTAAATATGCCCCCAAATATTTCCCAAAAAGATTTTTTGTTTTTTTATTTTTAATAATTGTTTTTCTTGTTGTTTATAATATAGAAAATATCTCTAAAAATGTTTTGAATTTATTTACTGGAAATAATAATGCTTCTGCAAAAACTTTAAAAACTTTTATAACAAATGATGATTTATTAAAACCTAATTTAAAAGATTTCTTTTTGGACAAAAAAGAAGAAAATATTCAAGTTCAAGAACTTTCAAAAGATGGACTTGTAAGTGTTAAAAATGGCCCATTAAGAAACTCTACAGAAAAAGAAAAAATAACAGACGGCACAATTAGTTTATATGAAGTAAAACAAGGAGACACACTTGATACAATAGCAAAATTATTTGGTATAAATAAAAATACTATTATTTGGGCGAATAATATAAAAAATAAAAATATAAAAGT
Organism: uncultured Candidatus Saccharibacteria bacterium; assembly: GCA_964655555.1. Lineage (GTDB taxonomy): Bacteria > Patescibacteriota > Minisyncoccia > Phycocordibacterales > UBA5272 > UBA5272. The sequence goes on from CAZZNF010000001.1 coordinate 39,552, forward strand.
CGGCGATTCATTATTAATCTTTCCTATGAATGGAATAGAATATATAGTAAAAAATTCTGGAACATTGTCTGATATAGCAAAAAAATATAATGCAGACGCAAAAGAAATAGCAGAATATAATGGAATATCTCTAGACATAGAATTAAAAAAAGGAGATATCTTGTTTATACCAGATGCTGAAATAGAAGAGCCAAAAATTACAACAAAAAACGGAGACAAAATAACAAAGACACCAGTTCCTAAATTTAAAAATAATACTAAATCTGGATATTTTATGTTACCTGTTTCATCTTGTAAAAAATCTCAAAGTTTACATGGACCTTATACAAGTGCAATAGATATTTCTTGTCCAATAGGCACAACTGTTGTTGCCGCAGCAGGAGGTACAGTTATTAGAGCAACAAGTGGTGGATACAATGGTGGTTATGGTAGTGTTATCATTATTTCACACCCAAATGGTACACAGACAATTTATGCTCATTTATCTAAAGTAGATGTAAATGTTGGCCAAAAAGTAGAACAAGGACAATTTATAGGAAGAACTGGAAATACAGGTAAAAGTACAGGACCGCATTTACATTTTGAAACAAGAGGTACATCAAATCCTTTTTAATCTTTTATTTTTGGTCTATATTGTAATGATTCTAATATATGTTTTAATTCTATATCTTTTTTATTTTCTAAATCTGCAATAGTTCTCGCCACTTTTAATGTTTTGTGATAAACACGAGGAGATAATTTTAATTTAGTAGCATATAATTCAAATTCTTTTTTTATTTTATCTTCTAGATTTATAAATTCTAATAAATCTCTAGCTTTCATTTCACTATTTATTTCTATATTTGGGGTATTTTTGAATCTTTCTTTCATTATACTTCTTGCTTTATTTATTTTTTCTCTAAACACAATAGACTTTTCTCCAATATTTTCTTTTTTTGATAATTCAGAATAAGAAATATTTGAAACATTAACCCAAATATCAATTCTGTCCATAATTGGTCCAGATAGTTTTTTTTCATATTTATTTATATCAATATTTCTACAAATACAATTTTTGTCTTTATTACCTAAATTACCACAAGGACAAGGGTTAAGTGCTGCTATCAAAATAAAATTAGCTGGAAATCTTTCACTACCCTTAGCTCTTGAAATAGATATAAAGCCTTCTTCTAATGGCTCTCTTAAAGATTCTATACTTCTTTTTTCAAATTCTGGAAACTCATCTAAAAATAAAATACCTTTGTGAGAGAGAGTTATTTCTCCAGGTTTTAGATTAACTCCACCACCAACAAGAGAAACATAACTTGAAGTATGGTGTGGAGATCTAAATGGAGGAGTAGTTATTATTTTTTCATTTTCATCATCTTTTTGTGATATGGAATGTATTTTTGTTACTTCTATAATACTTTTATAATCTAATTTTGGCAATAATGTTCTAGCTGCTTTCGCTAACATTGTTTTACCTGTTCCTGGTGGTCCATAAAGAGCAATATTGTGTCCTCCAGAAATAGCTATAAGTAAAGCTCTTTTTGCTAATTCTTGTCCTTTTATATCAGAAATATCTATATCATTTATTTCTTTATCATTATTTACAATCTCTTCTAAATTAATAGGATTTTCTTTTTTTAATCTCTTTATACCACTTAAATGATCTGTTATTTCTTTCAAAGAATTAACAGCGAAAATATTTATATTTTTTATAAGACATGCTTCTTCTGCATTTTTTCTAGGTAAAAAAATATTTTTTATTTTTTTATTTTCTGCAAGTTCTGTTATACTTATAACTCCTTTTAGTTTACAAATATCTCCTCTTAAAGATAATTCTCCAATAAATAAAGATTCTTTTATTTCATTTTCATCTAATAATTTTAATTCTTTATTTGCTAAAAGATATGCTAATGCTATAGGTAAATCAAAATAAGTTCCTTCTTTTTTAATATCTCCTGGAGCTAGAGATATAGTAGTTTTTTGATTTACTTGTTTTGGATTACTAAAATTAGTATTTCTTAAAGCAGAACAAACTCTATCTTTGCTTTCATCTACAGCTTTATCTCCAAGACCTATTAGAGAAAATGAATTTATTCCTCTACCTATATCACATTCAACTTTTATTTCTTTTGCTTTTAGACCACTTATAAATGCAGATTTTAGTGAAACAAAAGACATAATTTTATTTTAGACTATTAACAGTATCAAAAAAATCTTTTAATGATGTTGTAAAAATAGCATATTTATGATTCAAGTATCCATAAACAAGGGTTGTTAATCCAGAATTAGTGATTTCTATTTCTTGATTATTAATTGTTTTACTTTCCCACTCCAAATCAGAATAAGATATTTTTCTTGCTTTAGACAATAATTCTTGAGAGTCACTAAAAATATCATCATTAATATCAGATAAATTTCCATCTGAAATTGTATTTTCTATTAAATTGTCTATATTAAATGCATAAAATAAATCTTTATTCAAATCAAGCTTATGCGCTAATATATAACCAAAAAAATTGCTATAATTTTCTGAACTCTCAGTATCATTTTCTTTTATTGTTATTATTATAATATTATTTTTGTTAATAGCAGAAGAGGTATATTTATAGATACCAGGAGATAAGGTTGGAAATATTTTTGATAAATCATTTTCTATTCCAGTATTTTGTTTTGCTAATTCTTCTTGTTGTCTTATTAAAGCTTCTTCATTTTCTTTTTTTAAAACTTGCTCACTTGACCACTTACTATAGAAATAATATCCTATTATAGAAAAAGATCCCAAGACTAGTAAAACAATAAGAAAGGTAAATAATTTCTTAGTAAAACTAGTTTTCTTTTTTGTTGATAATAAATTATCTGTAAAAATAGCATCATTATCTACATTATTTGAATCTACAATATTAGAATTAGATTCATTTGTGTTTTTTACATCATCTTCAAATGTGTGTATAGTTGGAATATATGCCATAAAATACTTTTAATAATAGAATTATATCATATTAGAGTATTTTATTTTTATTTTTTCTTAAATTTTTTATTTTTTTATGTGAAATTATAAATTTTTGAGGATTCAAACTCATATCTATAAAATCTTCACAAACTTCTTTTAATTTAGAAGAAGTAGATCTACCAAAAGAAATAACTTCTACTTGTGTAAAATTTTTTAAATATTCTATCAAATGTTCAAAATCTCCATCACCAGTTGCTAATATAACTGTATCAACTTTATTTGCTATTCTAATAGCATCAATTGCCATTCCAATATCCCAATCACCTTTTTTATTTCCATCAAAAAAAACTTGTAAGTCTTTTGTTTTAGTTTCTATACCTATTTTTGTTAATGCTTCAAAAAAATCTTTCTCATCACCTGCTTCTGTTTTTATAACATAAGCAATAGCTCTAATTAATTTTCTTCCAGCAAGAGATTCTTCTAATACATTTTTAAAATTAACTTTTGCATTATATAGTTTTTTAGCACTATGATAAAGATTTTGAGTGTCTATAAATACAGCTACTCTTTGTTCTTTATGTTTTATAATTGACATATTTTTATAATTTATTTTTAATAAATTAAGTATAGCATAATAAAAATATCCCCTATTTTGTTATGGAGATATTTTTATTATGCTCTGATTCCTAGTTTTTTGGAAATCTTTTTGAGAGAGTCTGGTTTATGTTTTTCTAAATATTTTATATGTTTTCTTCTATTTGCAACCATTTGTATTAAACCTTTTCTAGAATGATTGTCTTTTTTGTGTGTTTTAAGATGAGAAGTTACTTCTTCTATTTTTTTTGTTAATAAAGCAATTTGAGACTCCGCTGAACCAGTATCTGTGTCGTGAAGCTTCACATCCTTTATAGCTATTACTTTTTGTCTTTTTGTAAGCATATTTTTCTTGACTTTTACTTATTTTTGTATTGTATCATATTTTGAGAAAAAAAGCAAGAGAAAGATAATAATCCATATTTATGCTAAAATATTCATATGTCGCACAATATTTCAACAAAAAACATAAGAGAATTAAAGGATTCTTTTTTAGAATATGTAGAAATTGAAAAAGGGAGAAGTTTGTTAACGGTAAGAAATTATAATCATTATATAAATAGATTTCTAAACTTTTTAATCAACAACAAAGTAAATATTATCACTGATCAAGTAATGAGAGAATATAGATTATTTCTTAACAGACTCCCAGTAGATAATAAAAACACAAAAACAAATACAATAGATAAAAAAACACAAAACTATCACCTGATAGCATTAAGGGCATTTTTGAAATATTCAAGAAAAAAAGGTTTTTTAATATACGATCCAGAAAAAATAGAATTAGCAAAAACAACACAAAGAGAATTAGATTTAATTTCTGAAAAAGATTTATCAAATTTATTAAATGCTCCAAATGAATATTTAAAGTTAAAATTAAATAATTTAGACAAGACAAAAGCAAAAATAAAAAACATAGAAGAAAATAAAAAAATGCTTTTTCTTATAAGTTTAAGAGATAAAGCTATTTTAGAAACCTTTTTTTCAACTGGTCTTCGTGTTTCAGAATTATGTTCTTTAAATAGATATGAAGATTTATCTAGAGCTGAAATATCTATACGAGGAAAAGGAGGAAAAATAAGAGTTGTGTTTTTTTCTCAATTTGCTATAGATTCTATAAATAATTATTTAAAAGAAAGAGTAGATATAGATGATGCAATGTTTATAGATTTATCATTTACTTCAAGTGGTAGAACAAAAAAAGGAAAAGATTTAAGATTAACAACAAGAAGTGTTGAAAGAATTATAAAAAAATATGCAGAATTTGTCGGTATATCAAAAAAATGTACTCCTCATGTATTAAGACATTCTTTTGCTACTGATTTATTAAGAAATGGAGCAGATTTAAGAACAGTTCAAATGATGTTAGGGCACGCTTCTATATCTACTACACAAATTTATACAAATTTAACAAATAAATTTTTGAAAGAACAATTCATTAAATTTCATTCAAAAAGAAAAAATTAAACTAAGTTAATTATATGAAAATAATATCTTGGAATGTAAATGGATTAAGGGCTATAGAGAAAAAAGGAGCTTTTGATAAATTATTAAAAGATCATTCTCCTGATATTCTTTGTATACAAGAAACAAAATCAGAAATGTCTCAATTAAATGAAAATATAAAAAACAAAAAAGATTTTTATTCTTTTTTTGAATCTGCAAAAAACAGAAAAGGGTATTCTGGTGTTGCTATATATACAAAAATAAAACCAGAAAAAGTATATTACACTATGGGTTATAAAGAAAAAGATTTTTTAGATAATGAAGGAAGAACTATTATTTTAGAATATAAAGATTTTTTTCTTATAAATTGTTATTTTCCAAATGGCGGTAAAAGTGAAGATCATTTTTATTATAAATTGGATTATTATGAAAAGTTTTTACTTTTAGCAAGGAAATTAGAAAAAAAGAAACCTCTCATATTTTGTGGAGATATTAATGCTACAGTAGCAGATATAGATTTAGCTAGACCAAAAGAGAATAAAGATAAGTTAGGATGTACAAAAGAAGAAAGAGATTTATTGGCTAAGTTTAAAAAGTATTTTATAGATATTTGGAGAGAAAGAAATCAAAATGTTCAAAAATATACTTGGTGGGATATGAAAACTAGATCAAGAGAAAGAAATATAGGATGGAGAATAGATTATTTTTTTATTTCTAAATTATTAGTAAAAAAAGTAATGAATACAGAGATATTGACAGATGTTTTAGGATCTGACCATTGTCCAATTCTTTTAGAGATAAAAAAATAAGCTAGTATAATTCTAGCTTATTTTTATTTATTATAATATTTTTATTTTGGTCTTTTTCTTAAATAAAGGACACCATAACCTATTATTACGAGAATAACAAAGAAAGCCGTTATATAAATGTATTTTGAATTATTAACTTCTGTAATATTTAAATTACTTTCATAAGTAGGTATGTTTTGATTTATATTTGAATAAGCTATCACATTTCCATCATCATCTACAATATTTATATTTGCTATAGCATTAGTACAATCTTTATCTATATTTATATTTATGGTATCAGTCATAAACATATTATTAACCATAAAGTTAGTTTCTATTTCTCCACACAAAGTATTATTTTCATCAAGAACAGTAGTTTTTGCTTTAAACATAGTTGGTTTATTTACACGACCACTCCAAAATATGTTTAACAAAGCTTTTGAATTTGCTAAATAAGAAGATTTATCTAAAGTAGCATTTTTTATATATATTTGTATTCCAGATATAGAATAATTAATATAAGTAGAAGGTGTAAGCTTTTTATTTGTAGAGTCTATTAAAAAAGTATCTACACTATAATCTCCAGTTTCATTTATTCTTGGTATTTCAAAAGATACAGTAGTATCAGAATTAGCTTTTAAGGAAATTTTCTTTTCTATTATATTATCATTTAAAATATCGCCAAATTGAGTTTTTAAATGTGTTATAAGTCTAACATTTACATTATTCTTATCAGAAGAAGTCTCATTATTTATAATACATGTAGCATTTAATGGTAGAGTATTATCTTTTTCAATAGGTTTTATAGAATCAAAAGCTTCATTTTCTCCTAAAAACATTTTACAATTAGAAATAGATATATTTGATGAATTAGTTATAATAATTTTATTACCTTCTAAATCAACAGGAATTCTTGCAAGAGGTATTCCATTTGAATTTTGAGACTCTATCATTAAAATGTATTCTCCTTCTTGTATATAATTAGGTATTGTGTATTTTATATTTAAATCTCTTTTTTCATTTTCTTTTAATGTTAAAACATCATTTGATAAATACAAATCTGCAAGGTTATTTGTTTTTGAATTTATTAAAACAACACCGTATCTTATATCATTTTGTATACCAAGCTCATTTGATAAAGTAAAGCTTATATTGTATTGTTTATCTTCTTTTGTATAAGAGATTTTATCTATATTTATAGAAGCAATAAGTATAGGTGATGAACTATCTTGTGCTAATGAATTTTTTATTTGGAAAAAAGACAAAAACAATGTTAATGATAAAATTATTGATAAAAGTTTTTTCATATTTTTAATGATTATTAAAGATAAATTATTTCTAATCTATTTATTAAAGTATAACAAATATTTTTTATGAAATATTAAGTTATTAACAAATTATTTTAAAGCTAAGATGCCAGGCAATTTACAATCTTTACTTAAAAAGTCTAACATAGCACCTCCTGCTGTTGTTGAATTTATTTTATTATTTTTTATTTTTAATTTATTAAAAATTGTCATAGTATCACCACCGCCTATTATTGTATTTTTATTAGCTTTATTTAATTCTTTTAATAAAGCTTTTGTACCACTATCAAAACCATCTTTATATATTCCAAGAGTACCATTCATTATTATAGTATTAGAATTATTTATTTCTTTTTTTAATAAAGCTAATGTTGCTGGTCCTATATCACAAATACTTTGATTACTATTAATTTTTTCTATCAAGCTTACACTTTTATCATTCAAAATAGCATCAATTGGAACAATAATTCTATTATCTTTTATTGCTTCTTTAATTATTTTAGAATCTTTTTTGTTTATAGAGAAGTTTTTTTCAATAAAACTATTTCCTATATTTATATTCAAAATTTCTTTTAAAATATGATTAGCTGATACACCAGAAATAAATATTTTTATGTTATTTTTTAATAATTTTAGAGCGATATTAAGTTTTGTTTCTACTTTTGCACCCCCTAAAATTAAAAGGTTTTTATTTTTTTTATTATTTAAATTAGAGGTAAATTTTGAAAGTTTTTTAATTTCTTTTTTGGAAAAAGTTCCCATTGAAACTTTTCTATTTAGTTTTTTGAAATAAAGAGGTAATCCTACAACAGAAGCATAATTTCTATGCATTGTTTGAAATGCATCATTTATATATTCTTCACCAAATTGTGAAAAATATTTTACTAAGTTTTTATAATCTTTATTAGAAGGCTTTTCTGTTTCTCCTTTAAAAAATTTTGTGTTTTTTAATATTGTAAGATTTTTGTTTTGATTTTTATTTAATTTTTTTCTTATATAAATTTCAACTCCATCAAGAGAATTATTTTCACTTTGATGAGATAATATAGTTATAATATTTTTATTTGTTAATGTTTTTATTTCATCTATAACTAAATCTATTTTACTAGTATCAAGTATAATATTGTTATTAATAGGCACATTCAAATCCAGTCTTAAAATTATTTTTTTCATATTTTATGTATTATAACCTAAATTTTAGACAAAAATTCTCCAAAGAAATCTCCATCTAAAGACTCATCTTCTATTAAGATACCATCAAAACCTGTATTTTCAAGTATATTTATAATATATTCTCCGTTAATTTCACAAGATAATATTATTTTTACTTTTTTTGCATTATCTAATCCATACAAATTAGCAATAGTTTTTCTTATTAATATTATTTTTTCTTTTAAATTATCAGCATCAAATAATTCTATATTTTTTTCAATTTTATAAACTATTATTAATTTATCAAAAAGATTGTAATGTAATTGAGACATTATTTTTTCTATGAATAGAGTTATAAATTTAATGCTTTCATTATGATGTAGTATTGGGAGCGTAATTATATTATTTTTTAAGGAATAAGAGATTTTTTCGGACAAAGAAAGCAATTCTTTTTCTATTAGTTTTTTTTCTATATTTATTTCTTCTCTATTAAGTTCATTATTGTTACTTTTTGTATTTATATCTTCAAATTTTTTACTAACATTATTAAGTCTTTCTAAAAGAATATTGGTTGTTTTGTATTCTTTATTAGATTTCTTTTCAAAAGAAAAATCAAGATTTAATTCTTTATCATATTTTGGGTAATAATTTAATAAAGTAAATTTTATTTTTAAACTTATTAATTGTTCTAATGTTGTAGAGTTATTTATAAAATTTTTATCATTAAAATCAAAATTTTGAGCCCCTATAAATATATTAGAAAATTCTTTTTTATTTTTTATTATATTTATTGCTGAACTAATTAAGAGTGGAGGCAAAGATAAATAAAAAGACATTTTTTTACTATTCTTAGAATATTTTTTAAAATTCTTATTTATATTTAATAACAGTTTTTTTATCTCATTCTCATTAGATATTAAACTTTTCCAATTTACAATAATTATTTTTTTTGAATATTTATTCATATAAACATATTAACATATATTATATATAGTAAATAAAATCGCCATTAAAGGCGATTTTATTTGTTTTATTTTTTTGGACTTTCTTTTGGTTTTTTTGCTCCGTATTTAGATCTTCCTTGTTTTCTATTTTCTACACCTGTAGCATCAAGTCTTCCTCTAACTATATGATACCTTACTCCTGCTAAGTCTTTTACTCTTCCACCTCTTATCATTACGACAGAGTGTTCTTGAAGTTTATGCTTTATACCTGGAATATAAGCTGTAACTTCTTGTTGATTTGTTAAGCGAACTCTTGCTATTTTTCTTAAAGCAGAGTTAGGTTTTTTAGGAGTTGTTGTAGTTACTTTTATACAAACACCTCTTTTAAAAGGTGACTTATAGAAGTTTGGTTTATTTTGAACAGAATTCCATCCTTGAGATAAAGTTAAAGACCTAGATTTTCTTACTATCTTTTGTCTATTCTTTTTTATTAATTGATTTATTGTAGGCATATATTTTTTAATATACTATATTTCTTACGATTTTGCAATCTTTAGATTACTTCTTTTTACCTTTGACTCTTCTAGAAACAATATGTACATTAGAGTATTTTTTACTTCTTCTTGTTTTTCTTCCTCCTGTAATTTTTCCAGTTCTTGTTTTAGGTCTTTTTGTTCCTCTTGGTTGAGATCCTTCACCTCCTCCATATGGATGATCAACAGGATTTTTAGATTTAGCTCTTGTTTTAGGTCTTTTTCCAAGCCATCTACTTCTACCTGCCTTTCCTATAACTCTTAATTTCCATTCATCATTTGAAACACTTCCTATACAAGCAAAACAAGTATTAGGTATTTTTCTAATTTCTGTTGAAGGTAATTTGATAGAAGTAAAATTTCCATCATGTGCGACGACTTGAGCAAAGCTACCAGCACTTCTTACCATTTTAGAACCTCCATTTTTTTTAATTTCTATATTATAAACAAAAGTTCCTACAGGTATATTTTTTAATATACATCTATTACCTGTATTCAAATCAGTTTTTTCAGATACTATAAAGGTATCACCTACCTTAATAGATTTTGGTAATAACACATATCTTTTTTCTCCATCATTATATATAGCAAGACCAATAAAACCAGATCTATTTGGATCATATTCTATTGAAGCTATTTTTGCTGGTATATTGAATTTATCATATTTAAAATCAATATCTCTAAATGATCTTTTATGTCCAGAACCTTTATAGTGAGAAGTTATTCTTCCAAATGAGTTTCTTCCAACATTTCTTTTAAAGCCTTTTTTTAATGATTTAAGAGGTTTATCACCAGATAAAATCTCTCTATAATTTATACCTGTCATAGTCCTTCTTGACGGTGTAGTTGGTTTATATTTTTTCATATATTTCAATACTTGATTAATTTTTCGGTATAATCAGACCATTATTTTAATAATTTTATGATAAAGCTATTTTGTCTCCTTTTTTAAGAAATACAGAAGCTTTTTTAAATCCTTTTTTGAAGCCGAGTTTATTTCTAACAAAAACAGCTTTTCTAGGATTGTTTATTATTGTTATTTTTATAGGCTTAACCTTATAAGTTTTTTCTATTTCTTTTGACAAAGTTATCTTTGTCGCATTATCCTTAACATTAAATGTGTATACATTTAATGTAGATAAATTAGAGGCTTTCTCTGTTAGCCTTGGAGAAATAATCAAAGAATCGTTTTTTGTTTTTGATATTTCTTTTTTTTCTTCTTTTAATTCTTTTTTAGCCATAAGTTTACTTTAATTTATTTTGAAGATAATTAAAAGTATCTTCTGGGTTTGTAATTACAATATATCTAGCATTTGCTAAATCATAAGGATTTAAGTCTTCCATATTATGAGCTAAAACATAAGGTAAATTTCTAAAAGATCTTTTATTATTTACTTCAAGTTTAGGAAAAGTCATATAAACATTTCCTTTTTTCTTATAACTTAGATTTTCAAAATTATTTATAGAAGATAAGTTTTTCATAATAAGAACAGAATCTTTTGTTTTAGAATTTTCAGATGTAATATTGTCTACAAACAATATTTTTCCATCTTTATATTTTGCTGACAAAAGATTAAAAAGAGCCAATGTTTTAATTGTTTTTGGTAAAGACTTTTTATAATTTCTCTCATTTCTTGGTCCATGAGTTACCCCTCCATGTCTCCAAATAGGAGAACTTTTTTGACCGTGTCTAGCTCTACCTAACCCTTTTTGTTTCCAAGGTTTTTGATTAGATCCAGCAACTTCACTTCTATCTTTTGAATGAGCTGTTCCAGATCTTTTATTTGATTTTTGTATATAGAGTACTTGTGATACTAAATCAGCATTAAAATTAAGTCCAAAAATATTTTCTGGTATTTCAATTTCTTTTATTTCTTTTCCAGACTGATTATATAATTTTGTTTTCATATATTTAGTTTTGTCTTATTTCAATAACACTACCTCTTTTACCTGGTACAGCACCTTCGACCAATATAATACCATTATCAACATCAAGATCTAATATTTTTACATTTTTTTGTGTAACTCTATCAGACCCCATTCTTCCTGCCATTCTCATTCCTTTAGCAACTCTACCACCAGCTCTACCTCCTCCACCAATAGACCCAGGTTCTCTGTGTGAATGTTTTTGACCATGTTGACCCCATCCTCCAACGAAACCGTGTCTTTTAACTACACCCTGAAAACCTTTTCCTTTAGATGTTCCAGATATAGTTACAATATCTCCAGGTTGAAATATGTCTATATTTATAGTAGCTCCTTTTTGTAAATCTCCTACATTTCCTCTAAATTCTTTTATAATTTTGTAAGCATCTTTTGTGATTCCAAGAACAGATTTAGAAACTCTTTCTTTTTTTTGTGGCATTGAAGCAATTTGAACTGCATCATAGCCTTCTTTTTCTTTTGTTTTTATTTGAGTAACTGTCATAGCTTTTGCTTGCAATATTGTAGCAGGATGAACTATTCCTTCCTCATCAAAAAACTGTGTCATATTTTGCTTAATAGCAATAGTAAATTTCATATTTTTATAACGACATAATTAAACTTCCAAAATAGTTTAAAAAGTGGTCGATTTATTTTCTAATAAGTTTTTCAGAAACTAACCCATTTTAACATTTATATCAACTCCAGAAGGGAGAGATAGATTAGTTAAAGCTTCGATTAGTTTTGGATTTGGATTAAGAATATCAATTAATCTTTTGTGAACTCTAATCTCAAATTGTTCTCTCGCATCTTTATATACAAATGAGGATCTATTGACTGTATATTTTGAAATTTCAATAGGTAATGGTATCGGTCCACGAACATTTGCATCAAATCTGAGAGCAGTGTCTATTATTTGTTTTACAGAAATATCTAAAACTTTTGGTTCATATGCTTTTATTAAGATTCTGATTTTATTACCAACAAATTCTTTTGAAGCTTTTGTTTTATTTTCAGAGTCTATTTTTATTGTAGTTTTAGAAGTTTTTTTTGTTGCAACTTTCTTTTTAGCAACTTTTTTTGTTTTTTCTGTATTTTTTTCTGGCATATAATTTTTAATTAAAAGAACAATTTAATAAAGTTTATAATTATACAATTATTTTTGTAACAATTCCTGCACCTACAGTTCTACCACCTTCTCTAATAGCAAATCTTCCTTGCTCTTCAAGTGCAATAGGAGCGATAAGTTTAACTTTCATTCCTTTTACTGTATCTCCTGGCATAACCATTTCTTGTCCAGCAGGTAAAGTACATTCTCCAGTTACATCTGTTGTTCTAACATAGAATTGAGGTTTATAACCATTTAGAAATGCAGTATGTCTACCTCCTTCTTCTTTTTTGAGAACATAAACTTCACATTCAAATTCTGTATGAGGAGTTATTGATCCTGGTTTAGCAAGAACTTGTCCTCGCATAAGATCGTCTTTTTTAACACCTCTTAAAAGAATACCAGCATTATCTCCAGCTTGTCCTTGATTTAGAGATTTGTTAAACATTTCAATACCAGTAACTGTTGTTTTTTGAGTTGGGGTAAGTCCTACTATTTCAATTTCTTCATTTAATTTAATAATACCTCTTTCAATTCTTCCTGTAGTTACAGTGCCTCTTCCTTCAATTGTGAAAATATCTTCAATTGGCATCAAGAAAGGTTTGTCTAATTCTCTTACAGGCTCTACAATCCATGTATCAAGAGCATTCATTAATTCAAGAATTTTTTGTGCCCATGGGTCATTAAGATCTTTTGCTTCAGAAGCTTTTAGACCAGATCCTTTAATAATAGGAGTATTTGCTCCATCATAACCATTCTTTGTAAGAAGATCTCTAATTTCTTCTTCTACTAATTCAAGCATTTCTTGATCTTCAACCATATCACATTTATTTAAGAAAACTACGAAGTTAGGAACTCCTACTTGTTTTGCTAAAATAACATGCTCTCTTGTTTGTGGCATTGGTCCATCTGTTGCAGCAACTACTAAAATAGCTCCATCCATTTGAGCTGCACCTGTAATCATGTTTTTGATATAATCTTGGTGTCCAGGAGCATCTACGTGAGCATAATGTCTATTGTCTGTTTCATATTCAGAGTGAGAAAGTGAAATTGTGATTCCTCTTGCTTTTTCTTCAGGAGCTTTATCTATTTCATCTACTCCTTTTATTTTTATATTAGGGTTTTGTAAATGTAAGACATTTAAAATACCTGCTGTTAAAGTTGTTTTACCATGGTCAACGTGGCCAATTGTTCCAATGTTTACATGGGGTTTTGTTCTTGTAAATTCTGCCATAATTTTATTTATATAAATTAATTAAAAAGTCTTTGTTATTTCTACATCTATTCGTGAAATAATATTGGACTTATATTGCTTTTAATAATAGCCACTCGAAATGATTAAAATCAAGTGAATACCTAAAATAATAACACAGAATTTAAATTATTGCAAAAAGTTAATAGGTTTTTATGTTTTTTATAAAATTCTTATCAAAATCATAAACTATAACCATACTACTATATACTATTATATAGTCTCCAATGTTTATTCCTTTATATAAAGTGTCTTCCAATTCTAAATCTTTATTATCAGAAACTCTTAAAATATATTTAAAATCATCAGGTAGATTTATAGATTTAGAAATTTGTGTCAAAATAGTTTTTTGAGTAATAGATTCTGCATTTGTTTTTTTGACTAGAAAAATACCATAAAGGACAATAAAAGCTAAAAGTATAAACGACAAAAAAACGAAAAACACTTTAACAATAATACGAAAAAGAGGTTTTTTGTTATTTTTTAAAACAAAAGTATCAGTTGTTTTTAATGAAGAATTCATATATTAAAGACTTTTATAAAAGACAAAAGGCCATTATTGAAAATGACCCATGTCTTATATAAAACTATTATACAATGTCTTTTATAATTTACAATGTAAAAGACAAATTATTCTGTGGAAAAGTCTTTTATAAAATTTAATAAATATCAATTACTTAATTATCGAAAATCTTCTTGAGTAGATGTTGATGTAGTTGTTGAAGTTGAAGGAAATCTTTCACCAGGATTAAGTACTAAAGAAGTTGCTCCTCCGCAAGTTTCTTTTGCAATAGTGATTCTTGTTGGAGAATCTAAAAGCCCAGAAACATTTAATCTTCTTAGAGTTTGATATTTTATTACAGCATTCATAGTCCTCTCATCATATTCTCCTGTTGGACCTACAGACATAAGACCATTTTGGAAGAAATATGTTTGTAATTTAGAAACACTATTCATAATAGAAGTATCTCTTGTACCGAATCTTAAATTATAAGGTATTTCTAAGCAGCCTAAATCTAAATCTATCATATGATAATTATTTACTGGTCTACCCATTCCACAATCTCTTGTTAAAAAGAATCTTGTAATAGGTCCAACAGAGCCAACAGGATCTATCCCTTTACTTTTTTGATAGTTTGCGACAGCCGTCCAAGTAAGAGAACCAAAATATCCTGTAGGTTTTACACTTAAAAAATCCATATTATATAAAAAGTTTTGTAATTGAGAGACTTGTCCATTAGTTTTGGCATCTGTAGAGCCAATAGTCATTGCTTTATCATAATTAATACAATAATCTCTAAAGAACTGTTCATCATAGACTTGTGAATTTGTTTTAAAAGATAAAATTAAAAATGAAAGTACAATTATACTTGTAAATTTTATAATATTTTTATTCTTCATACTTTTATTATAACAAAAAATATATCCCCTTTTTTAAAGGTTAAGAATTTATGTGGAAAGTTAATTAAAAGGAATATAGCCACAAACTTAAATTTATTATTAACGGAATTAATATTTTAAACAATTGAATAGCAATTAGTATACTTACTATCATTGTTATAGGATTTGAGAATAAGTGTTTCACATGAAACATTGTATTTCTAAAATTATTATTTTTATCTACATATTCTACAATAATTTCTTTTTTATTATTAAATATATTTTTAATTTTCAAAAAAAATCTTCTAAAATGTACAAATAATTCTGAAAATATTGAAAAACCATCCGCAGGAGGAAATGGTAATAAATTGAAAAAAGCTAAAAAAAGATTTATTAAAGTTATATTTTGTAAAAAGCCTATTGTTATAGGAGACAATATATTTAAATATCTTAATAAATAAAAGAAAAAAGCTGCAAAAATTGCTATAAAAATGTTTATTAATATACCAGCAGAAGCAACTTCAAGTTCAGCATATTTTTTATGTTTTATGTTATTTGGATTATATGGAACAGGTTTAGCCCAGCCAAAAGGCATTTTAAATATATAGTATGACAAAAAAGGTATTATTATTGAGCCAAAAGTATCTATATGAGATAAAGGGTTTAATGTTAATCTGCCTAAATTATAAGCAGTTTTATCTCCATTCCTATACGCTGCATAACCATGAGCAATTTCATGAAAAATAATTGAGTATAATAAAATAAATATAGTAAAAACAGTAATCATTTTGTTATTATACTAAATATTTGAAAATAATTAAAATACAATACTATATATTTGCAAATCTATTATATTTATGATAGTATATTTTTATTAAAATTAAAACTATGGCTAATATTTGTATTTCTTGTTTTAAAGGATCAAAAGTAGTTGGAAAATATTCTAACTCTGTTCGTGCTACAAAATTTAATCCAGCAGGAAAAAGAAGAAAATATCCAAATTTACAATGGGCAACTATACCAAATGGCCCAAGAATAAAACTATGCACCAGTTGTATAAAGAAAAAAGTACATTTAGAGGTTAAATAAAAAATGATGACTAACAAAGTCATTATTTTTTATTTAAATTTATTTTAAGATTATTTTCTTTTATTGAGAAAGTTATATCCCCATTTTCAATAGTTGATAATATATTTTTACTATATTTATTAAGAATATCTAGAGTTTCTTTTGTTGGATGTCCATAACTATTATTTTTTCCAGCACTTATTATAGAATATTCTGGCTTTATTTTCTTCAAAAATCCTTCACTGCTTGAAGTTTTTGATCCATGATGAGAAACTTTTAATACTGTTAGGTTTTTAATTTTTTCTTTTATCAAAAGAGAATCTTCTTTATTAAAACAATTTTCTATATTCAAAAATAATTTATCTTCTATTTCTTTACTAATATCACCAGTAAATAAAAAACTAAAATTATTATATATAAATAGTAATACGATAGAATTGTCATTACTTTCATTTATTGATAAATTATCATTTATAGGACTTAAAACATAAATAATTGAATCATTATTATTTTTAAATTTAATTTTATCTCCACAATTAGCTTCAATTTTATCTGCTTTTTCAATATCTATTTCTTTTTTTATTTTTTGTTCTAGTTCAGTTAAAATATCATTATTTTTTTGATAATCATTTATCAAAATATTTTTTATTTTATATTTACTTAATACAGATAAAAATCCAAATATATGATCAGTATCTGGATGTGTCGCTATTATATAATCTATATTTTTTGCAAATAAAGGTAAAAACTTTTCTAATTTATAAATAACAGAATTATCTCTCCCAGAATCAATTAAAAAAGTTTCTTTATTATCTGTTTTTATTAAAATAGAATCACCTTGTCCAACATCAAAAAAAGTTATTTCTAGAAAGGTTTCTTTTATTGTATTTTTATATATAAATATTAATATAAAAAAGATAAATAATATTAAAAATAAAATACTTATTTTTAGATAATTTTTTTTGAAGTTTTTCATATTAAACATTTTCCATTTCTAAATATTTTTTAATTCTAAATCTTTTTGTTTCAAAATATATAAGCAATATTATTATAAAATAAATTATTATCATAGTGAAAAAAGAAATACTTGTTTCTATTTTTGATAATTCAAAAGATGAGAAAAATTTTGCTATATAAAAAACATAAGAAGAAAATAAATAATTTATATAAATCAAAAGAGTAGAAATAAATGGAATTAAAAAATTAAAAATAATTATCAAAAATCCAAAAAACATTATTATCGGGATAATTGGAACAACTAAAATATTTGCAATTATTCCAAACAAAGATATTTTATGAAATACAAACATTATATAAGGACTTACCATAATTTGAACAGAAAGAGTTATTACAAAAATCTCTAAAAGATTTTTTGTTAAAGTATTTTTTTTATTTTTAAAAAAATCATAATTATTAATTATTGGAGTTAAGTATAAAATTCCAAAAGTTGCCAAAAAAGAAAGATGAAATGACACATCATAAACTGCAATTTTGCTATTCATAATCATCATTATAAAAGCAGATAAAAATAAACCTTGTTTTGCTATATATTGTTTTCCAAAAATATTAGCAATAAGCAACATTGAACCCATAATACCAGCTCTTATAATTGATGTTTGATATCCAACAAAAAATATAAAAAATATTATAAAAAATATAGTTAACAAAACTCTCCATTTTAATTTAATATTTAATCTTAAAAAAATTAAACTAAAAAATAAAATTAATATACTTATATTAAAGCCAGACAAAACTATTATATGAGACAAAGAAGAGTATCTAAAATCATCAAGTTCTTTTTTTGAAAATAAAGAAGAATCTCCTAATGTTGTTCCAACAGAAATAGCTAAAGTTTCTCTTAATGGATTTTCTTTTAAGTTATTAACTATTTCTTTTTTCAAGTTTTTTATTTTATTTAATATGGAAGAATTATTTTTAATAATTGTTATTTTTGGAAAGACAACTTGTCCTAGTATCTCTTGAGAATAATTATAGTCTTTTATATTAAAAGACATATTTATTTTGTCTTTTATAGTAGGTAATAGAATTTCATTTAAAGACAATTTGCCAGTAAAAGACAAAATATCTCCAAAGTTATATTTATCAGTTTTTTCTGTAATAATTTTTATTTGAATATTATTAATTTTTTCTATATTTAATAGTTTCACAATTAAAGAAGTAGAATTTTCTGTATATTTAATATCTTTAATTTCTCCAACAAAAGTTTCATTATGTGAAATGTTTTTTTCATAATATTCATTTTTTAATAAATCTTGTGAAATATTAAATTGCCCATACAAGATTCCAAAAGATAGAAAAAGAAATAAAATTGAGATTAAAATAGATGTTTCATATTTAATTTTCAAAAATCTTTTTCTAACTATATAGTGTATTAAAATATTTATAATAAACAAAACAAATGAAACAAAAAATATTTGTGATGAAAAAGTTGTTTTATAGGCGATTAATAATCCTAAAAAAAATCCAAAAGTTGAATTGATAATATAATCAATATACATATTTATAATATTTTAACATTTTTATATAAAAAAGGACGACTAATTAGTCGTCCACAAAGTTAAACAATACTTAAATCTAATTGCAAACTTTTCATCATTATGTCTTTTATATATAAAAGACATATATCATCTTGTCCTTTTTGGGTTTCTAAAAAGTCCTTTAGGAGTTCTTTTGTCTTTTTGTTTTGTTCTAATTTTCTTATAAATTGACGATCTTTTTTTATTTTTTCTATAAAATCTCCCCATTCTTTTTGACTAAAATATTTGAAACCATGATCTAGACTTTTTTTATTATGTAAACAGTATTTAACTTTCTTAAAAGGAACATTAGTCTTTTCCATTTTATATTTTTTTGATTCTTTTGAAATATAACACTTTTTAATATTTTTAACAATTTTTACATTTTGTCAGCAGCTTCTGTTGCTAAACTATCGGCTATTTCATTTCCAATTAATCCAGCATGTCCTTTTACATATTCAAAACTAATTTTTTCAAAATTTTCTTTTTCTAATTTATTGTTTATATATTTTTTCAAAAGATTTAATTCTTTCCATAAATCTTTATTCAAAACATCTTTTTTATTTGAATTTTTCCAATCATTTTTTTCCCAATTTTTTATCCAAATAGTTATACCATTTTTAACATATTGAGAATCCATTTTTATTATTATAAATAATTTATTTTTAAACTCTTCTTTTTTTATGTAATATTTATTTAATATTACAGAATCCAAAAATTTTAAAGCTCTTATAACAGCAGTTAATTCCATTCTGTTATTTGTAGTATAAGCACTACCTCCTGATAATTTGAATTCTTTTTCTTTATCATTGTTTTCTATTTTTACATAAACACCCCACCCACCTTTACCAGGATTTCCACGACTAGAACCATCAGTATAAAAAATTATTTTCATTAAAATATTTTATCATAGATAATAATTATTTAATAAATTTTAATAAAATATTATTTCTAAAATTATCCCATTCTATATTTATTAAAAATTCTTTTTTAGAAATTATTTCT
>CAZZNF010000002.1:0-20316 GCA_964655555.1 uncultured Candidatus Saccharibacteria bacterium
TTATGCGATTTGTCAATAATGCTATTTATACGAGAGAGATGTATAATAGTGTGAAATAAATTTATGATTGATATTTTACGTAAGAAATTATATAAATACCGACATAATAAAGTATTAAGATTTTTTTATTTTGGTGTGTGGAGACCAATTATTCTGGTGGTGATTATTACGTCTATAAATAGTATTGTTTATAACAAGGAGATCTATAAGAGTGTAAGATAAAAGTATGATAGATTCTTCAGAAATAACAGTTGTAATAAAAGGTTTAATTGTTGGTAAACCGACTGATAATTATAAAGATAAATATACTCTAAGGAGTATAGAGAGTATAAGAAAATATTTACCAAGGTCAAAAATAATTTTATCTACCTGGGAAGATTGTAATGTGTCTAGTTTAGATTATGACGAAGTTATAAAAAGTCAACAACCAGCTAAAATATTTATGTTACAAGAAGATGGCAGTTTGAAATTGATGACAGTTAATAACCAGATAATAACTTCTAGAGAAGGTTTAGAAAGAGTAACTACAAAATATACTTTGTTAATAAGGAGTGATATAGTTTTAGAGGGTCTAGGTTTTTTAAAATATTTTTCAGGATTTAATAAAAATGAATCTAGTGGTTTTCTAGAAAAGAAAATTGTGGTATTACCAACATACAGTCCTAGAAGAGTAGTCAAATTTTTATTTGATGTTTGTGATTGGGCATATTTTGGTTTAACAGAAGACCTAAAAAAAATATTTTCAATACCTTTAATGGAAGAAATTAATTTAAAAGGGGAAAAAGAAAAAAATTACTATTTTATATCTAAAAATCTAGAAGCGGAACAATACATATGGATAAATTTTTTGAAAAAATACACAAACATAGACCTTCCATTCCTAAATTATTTTACTGATGAGCTTAATCAGGAATCTGAGAGTTCTTATGTAAAGAATACAATAATGTTACCTGCTAAAAAATTTGGAGTAGTTTGTTTAAAAATGCCTAGAGCTGGATATGGAGCCGTTCCCTGTTTGAGCCAAGGTCTATATACTT
This sequence comes from uncultured Candidatus Saccharibacteria bacterium, assembly GCA_964655555.1. Taxonomy (GTDB): domain Bacteria; phylum Patescibacteriota; class Minisyncoccia; order Phycocordibacterales; family UBA5272; genus UBA5272. The sequence goes on from CAZZNF010000002.1 coordinate 1,038, forward strand.
TTTCTGAATATAAAAAGATTTATAATATATATAATAAAGATAAGATTTTTTATATTCATAATTATTTTGAAGAATTTATTTATTTTATACAATTGAAATCTAGAAACTTTTTAAGAAAGATTAATCCGAATCTTCATAAAAAAGTGATAAACCTTATCAGAAGATTATATGGTAGTAAAAACTTCTTAAAATAAATATATGATAAAGAAAGACTTAATAGGACATTCGGGTTGTCAGCTGGAGATTGAAGAAAATAAGAATGGTATTTTTGTTATAAAAACTTCCAAAGATAAAGATTATAATCAACGTTTAGAATCCCAATATAATAAGCAAAAAAACTATGTTAGCAACATTTTTAAGACTCCAAAAGTCTTTTATATAGGGACTAATTCGCTTGGGCTAATATATTTCACGATGGAATATATAAATGGTTTAAAATTGTCAGATTATTTGGAGACAGCAAATAGAGAGTTCTTAAGTAGAATATCTAAGATGATTTGTTCTGAGATAAGAGATACAAATATTTATGATATTGAAGCGGACAATATAATCTTATCAAAAATAAAAGACCTGAAAACAAAAATAGTTGATGTGCCACTATATGCCATAAGTGCATTACAAAATGCGTTAGAAGTATTAGAGAGATATAAATGGGATAAATGTATTAAGAGTAGTTGCCATGGAGATTTTACTTTAGAGAATATTTTGATAAAAGAAGGAGATTTATATGTTATAGATTTTCTAGATAGTTTCTATGATAGTTGGCTTATTGATATAGCCAAAATTTTTCAAGATCTGGAATGCTTATGGTCATATAGAAATTACGAAAATATAAGTGAAAATCTTAAAACAAGAATCCTTATATTGAAGCAAATGATAATTGATGATATACTTTTAATGAAAAATGGTAAGTATTATTTGTTTACTATATATCATTTTTTGCTATTGAATTTATTAAGAATTTTACCTTACACAAAAGATGAGAAGACAATAAAATACTTATATCTAGAGATAGCTAAGATAAATAATATTATAAAAAAATATGACCACTCTAATAATCCCATGCGCAGGTAAATCTAGTAGATTCCCTAACATGAAGCCTAAATATTTGCTCACTCATCCAAGTGGAAAACTTATGGTAGAAGAAGCCTTAAGTGGTTTAAATCTAAAAAACTTTGAACGCATTATAGTGACTATTGTTAAAGAGCATTCTGTTAAATATGAAGCAAAACTTATATTAGAACAAGCCTTAAATATCAAAAAAAATAAAAAGATAGAAATCTTAGAACTTAACGATTTTACTTCAAGTCAATCTGAAACAGTATTCGAGACTTTGAAGAAGAAGAAAGTACAAGGAAATTTTGTAGTTAAGGATTCAGATAATTATGTAAAGCTAAATAAAAAAATATCTGGGGAGTTTGTGGTTGGGCTTGATATTAATACTTTCCCTAAAGAAATATTAAGACTTCGTTCTAAATCTTTTATAGTAAAAAATGATCAAGATATAGTAACAGATATAATCGAGAAGAAAATTTCTTCAGAAAATATTTGTCTAGGTATATATGGTTTTGATGATTCAAATAAATTTCTATTAGCCTTTAAGATGCTTTCGGAAAAGAATGATGCTGGAGAAATATATTTAAGTCATATTATATTTTATTTAATAGCTACTAATAAATCCGTATACAAATACATTGAAGCTGAAGATTTTGAAGATTGGGGGACTTTATCAGATTGGAGGAATACACAAATTTCTCACTCGACTTATTTTATAGATATAGATGGAGTATTGTTGGAAAATAGAGGAAAATATGGTAAAGAAAATTGGTCTAATTCTCTTTTACCTATAGAAGATAATATAAAATGCATAAAAGAGATTTATGACACAGGGGGCCAAATCGTTATAACAACCTCAAGAGGTGTAAAAGGTTTATCTGGTATTAAAAAAATATTTAAAAAATATAATATAAAAATTCATGCTTTTGTTACAGACTGTCACCATGCACCTAGAGTTATAGTAAATGATTTTGCAAGCACAAATCCATACCCAAGTTGTAAGGCGATAAATATACCAAGAAATGATTTGTTGAAATCTTATTTAGAAAAAAAAATATGAATATATTAATAACAGGAGCTGCTGGATTTATAGGATCACAAGTTGCTTATAAGCTTTGGAGGGAGAAACATAATTTAATATTGTTGGATAATTTTTCTTATGGTAAAGAAGATAATCTTATTTTCCATGATAAGAATTTTAACAGTGGAATCATAAAAGGAGACATAAGAGATAGAGATTTGATAGAGAAAATTATAAGAGAAAATAATATAGAAATAATTTTACATATTGCAGGTATAGCTCCGTTGCCAGATTGTCAATCAAATCCTACAGAGGCAATAGACGTAAATGTTAATGGAACAGTAAATATTTTAGAATTGGCGAGAATGTGTGGAGTTAAAAAGATAATATTTGCTTCTACTAATGCAATGTATGAAAATGATACAAATTTTCCAACTGTAGAAAATGGTTTTGTATTACCAACTCTAATATATCCAAACACTAAATATTGTGCAGAACGATTTTGTCAATCATATGCCGACACATATGATATGAGTATTACAGCTTTGAGATTTGCAAATGTGTATGGACCACATATAGATTTTTTAAGAAAGCAACCTCCTTTTGTTGGCTATATGATTAAAGAATTACTCTTAGATAAAGTGCCAACATTTTATTCTGATGGTAAACAAAGTAGGGATTATATATATGTAGATGATCTTATAGATTTAATGATTTTATGTATGAATAATCACACAGAAGGATTTGAGGTTATAAATGTATGTTCAAATAAATCTTACTCCGTAAATGAAATATTTGAAATTACCAAAAAAATAACAAATAAAAATATACAAGCTAATTTTTTATCTTCAGATAAATTCTGGGAAAAATACCCTAAATTATATAGTGGAAAATATCCAATAAAAGAAGAAGTTTTACTTCATGAAGTCAATAAAAAGACATTGTCTGATAATTCTCTCGCAAAGCAGAAGTATAATTGGGAACCAAAAATAGAATTGGAAGAAGGATTAAGGAGATCTGTCGAGCATGTAGAAAAGACAATGAAAGATTTAAAGATGTTATGATAAAGAATAAAGATATTACATTTGTAGTACAAGGTCTGGTAATTGGAAAAAGTAGTGATAGAAAAGAGCATAGGTATACTCTTTTATGTATACAGAGTATACGTAAACATTTTCCAGAATCTTTTATAATTTTGTCTACCTGGAAAGGAAGTGATGTAAAAGATTTAGATTTTGACTTGCTTGTAGAAAATGACGACCCTGGAGTTAGTATATTGGGAGATTTTTCTAAAAACGGATTTAGGCAAATAACTTCAACCATAGGGGGGGGTAAGAGAGTAAATACTAAGTATGCTACTAAAGTGAGAAGTGATTTGATTTTTAAAAATAACAACATACTAAAATATTTTGAGAAATATAGTAAACTCCAGTGTGATAAAGATTATAAAATTCTTGACAATAGAGTGGTGATGTTAACTACGTGCAATCCAAAAAGAAGATTAAAATTTCCTTTTACTGCTTGTGATTGGATATATTTTGGTTTAACAAAAGATGTTATAAATATATTTAACATACCACTGATAAGAGGCAGTTTCTTTATTAGTAATGAAACAGTAAGTAATAGGGAGAAAACAACAGAATCTCTATACTCCACTGAACAATATATTTGGTTTACATTTTTATCAAAATACAAAAAAATAGATTTTAAATATCAAAACGATATTTCAGGCAATAATATAGAAGAATCTGAAAGATATTTTGCCAATAATGCAATTTTATTAACAGCTAAGATGGCAGGAGTGGATTGGCTTAAGTATTCTGGTGCTGCATATGCTCAGATACCTTGCCTTAGCAATAGCGGACTATATACTTGGACAGACTATAAAAGGATGCTTAATAAATATACTCCAAATAAATTATTTATAATTCCAAATATTTTTGAATCTTTTATGTATTTGATAGTGTATAATTTAAGATATATAGTGAAACAGATTAGTCCTGGCATACATGATTTTATAGCTAAATTAGTAAATGGAGAGAATCATAGAAGAGTTAAAAAATATGGAAAGTAATTCAAATAACATAAAACGAATAGTAGTATGGGGTCTTCGTAAGAAATGGCATACTCACAGATTTATACATAAGGCTTTTTATGAAAATGCTAAAAAGCTTGGTTATGATACTATTTGGGTAGAAGATGATAAAAAAAATGCAGATTTAATTCTTTCTGGAGATTTAATAATCTCAGCTGATCCTATAGGTAAAATGGTCCCAGAAAAATTTTCTTTTGAAGAATATAATATTCCAGTTAGAGACGATGTATATTATTGTCTTCATAATATGAAAGATGTTTTTACAGATAGATTAAACAAAGGTAGACTATTAAAATTAGAAGTTTACCATAATACTTGTGAAGAAAAGTGTGATATAAAACTTGGGCTCGTAAGATTTTTCGATTCTAAAGAAAATATGTTGTATCAACCTTGGGGTACAGATCTATTAGATTACGAATTTAAAAAGCCAGTATTTAGGAAAAATAAATTTGTATTTTGGGTTGGAAGTATTTGGAATGATGAAAATAATTTTGGAAATTTAAACCAAATATCTGACTTAAAAAGAGTTTTAAAGAAAAATAAACTTTGGTTTATAGCTTTAAGATTCATACCTGATTGGTTAAATATTTTTCTTGTTAGGATTTCTAGAATTGCTCCAGCCATATCCGGGAGGAGGCAGGTAGAGACAAATTATTTGCCGTGTAGGGTTTTTAAAAATATTTCATATGGACAATTAGGAATAACAAACGTAAATAAATTTAAAGAGTTGTTCGGAAATTCTTTTGTAAGGGGGGGTGATGGTTCAATAGACAGTTTGATTGATGGTGTACTTTCTTTGAGTGAGAAAGATTATAAAAGTGTGATTCTGGCACAACAAGAAATTGTGAAGAATTATACCTATAAACAATCTCTAGAAAGTATAATAAAATGTTTTGATTTTATAAATAAAGAAATATGAAAAGAATAGCAATCCAATTTTTTGGACACTTAAGAACCTTTGATAAAACCTATAAAAGTTTTTTCAAAAATGTTGTGAAGCCTAATATTAAAGATGGGTATGAGATTGATATTTTTATCCATACATGGACAGAAAGAGAACATTCTACAGTATCTTTTCGTAATCCGAGAGGTGAGGATTTTGTTAATAGTAATCTTACGGAAGAGTTGATAAATAAAGCTAAAGAGGTATATAAGGCAAAAGTTTTTCTCATTGAAGATCAGATAAATCTTGAAGATAAATTTTTCCATGAGAAACTTTTTAATTCTAAAAAATCTTTAAAAGGAGTCGTTAATATGACTTATACAATATATAAATCTAATTTCATTAGACAGGTATATGAGAAAGAAAATAATATTAAATATGATTGGATCGTTGTGACACGTCCAGATATTGAGTTTTTATCTTCATTTAGAATAGATTCATTACTGGAAGATTATAACAAGAGAAATATAAATATTCCTATAAATAATATATTTTACGCTACAAAAATCTTTGCAAGAGCAAAAGTAAATGATACTATATTTTTGGGTGGGTCTGATTTGTTATATTTTGGTAGGCCGGAAAGTATTAGTAAAGCTACTAGTATATATAAAACTTGGACGGAGTATAATAATTGTCTAGAGATTATGGATTATGAGGATTTTTATTCATTTGAGTCGTGGCTTATTAAATATTGGGAAAAACAAAGTCTAGAACCAATTCAAGTCGAATATGTCACAATCCAGGACTTTTATCCTAAATTTAATAAAATAAAAATATCTATATCAAATATGTTACCAAAATTAAGAAAGAGTTTATTTTTTGTTTTGAAATATATCTTACCGTATAATTTCATAGTATGGTTACAAAATAAAATTAGATAATTATATGTTGTTATTAAACAAAATATTATTAAAAGAATTTGGATTAAGATTGATTAGTAGTCATTGCTTTTATATACTATATTATGCGTGATAATATATTAAAAGTATTTGGATTAAGATTGATTAGTAGTCAATGCGGAGAAGATCTAATAATAGAGTCTATTATACATAATAAGGTGAATGGTGTATATGTAGATGTAGGTGCAAATCATCCAATAAAATTTAATAACACATTTTTATTTTATAAAAAAGGTTGGAGAGGTATAAATATAAAACCTAACCCAGAAAGGATTTTACTATTTAAGTTTTTTAGAAGGAAAGACACTAATTTAAATATTGGTATAAGTAAAGATAATTTAGTTTTAGATTTTTACGTATTTAAAGAAAGTACTCTATCTACTTTTGACACAAATATGGCAAAGAAGTATCAAGATATGGGTCACAAATTAAGACAAGTAAAACAAATTAAAACCCTTTCTTTAAAAGAGGTGTTTGACAGAAATCTTGGAGGAAAAGAAATAGATTTTATGTCAATAGATACTGAAGGATTTGATATGCAAGTTTTAGAAAGTAATGAGTGGAATCTTTATAGACCTCGATTTATTATATTAGAAACATTAGAATATAGAAATGATAATTCTGGAAACAAACTTAATGATATTTATGATCCTTACATGAAAAATCTAGGTTATCAAAAAATAGCTGATACTCACATAAACACAATTTATGAAAAAAACAATTAAAACCTTACTAAAGATACTTCTGTTTCCATTTATTTTAAAAGACTATATTATTTTTTTATCTAAATATAAAGATAAAAGATTCTCAGCTAAAATAAAGGATTTTAGTCCTCAAATAAAAGATAAAACTATTAAGACAGGGTTTGATAGGCATTACATCTACCATACTGCCTGGGCAGCGAGAAAAGTCAAAGAGATTAATCCTATTAAACACATTGATATTTCTTCTAGTCTTTACTTTTCAGGTATAGTCTCAGCATTTATTGATATTGATTTTTATGATTATCGTCCAGCAGATTTATATTTGAGTGGTCTTAAAAGTCTAGAAGGTAATTTATATAATTTACCTTTTGAGTCGAATTCTATCAATTCAATTTCTTGTATGCATACAATAGAACACATTGGACTAGGTAGGTATGGTGATCCAATTGATCCAGAAGGAGATTTAAAAGCAATAACTGAGTTAAAAAGAGTAGTAGCTACAGGTGGAAATTTATTATTTGTAACTCCAGTTGGAATTCCGAGAATAGAATTTAATGCTCATAGAATTTATTCTTATGAGCAAATCTCATCTTATTTTGAAGGATTTGAGTTAAAAGAATTTTCACTTATTCCCGAATTTACAAAAAATGGAGGAATCATAATAAACGCAGATCCTGAATTGGTTAAAAAAGAAAAATATGCGTGTGGTTGTTTTTGGTTTATCAAAAAACAAATTTAAAATAAATCTATGATCAAAGTGAAAATTCAAGCCGGACTCGGAAATCAAATGTTTCAATATGCTCTAGCTAGAACAATAAAATATAGAACTAATAAAGAAGTAGCTTTAGATTTGTCTTTTTATGCAAAAGGGGGAGTTGTTTCTGGTGATACTCCTAGAGGTTTTGAATTAGATAAATTTAATATTGATAAAAATATAAAATTTGATTATACCCCAACTCCAAAAAAGACTTCTATTCTTGAAAAGATAAAGAGAAGATTATTAAATGAATCATCTTATGTTTTTTATAAGAAATATCTATATTTAAAAGATGGAAGTTATCTAATAGGGTTTTGGCAGAGTGAAAAATATTTTAAAGATTATGAAAATATAATTAGAAAAGAGTTTACTTTGAAAGATAGAATAGAGGATCGTGGAGAGAATGATTTAGCTAAAAAATTTTTAAAAGATATTGAAAATTCTCCAATTTCTATTTCTGTAAATGTCAGGCGCGGCGACTATGTTAATAATCAAAAAACTAGAGCCTATCACGGCTTGGTAGAGAAAGATTATTTTTTTCAAGGAGTAAGATATGTGATTGATAAATTAGAAGCTGACAAAGAAAAAGTTAATATTTTCATCTTTTCTGACGATACCGGGTGGTGTAAAGACAATTTAAATAATTTAGCAGAATTGGGTAAATTGATTTTTGTGCCTCAAGAAATTTCAGCCACTGACTCATTATATCTGATGAGTAAGTGTCAGAATAATATAATTGTTAATTCTAGTTTTGCTTGGTGGGGAGCTTGGTTAAATGAGAATCCAAAAAAAATTGTAGTTGCTCCAAAATATTGGATGAGAGCCAAATTAAATACTAAAGACATAGTTCCAGAAACTTGGATAGAGTTAGAAAATAGATTTTATTAGTCTAAAAGTAGAAATAATTCTAACTTTTATAGCCATCATTTTCATTTTTATTTTTGTGGAAATTGTAACTCTACTAGAACTATTAATATGTATGCGATAATATACTAAATATTTATCTATGTTTATAGATTTATTTTTGTGTATATATTTTGTTATAAATTCATAATCTTCACACAGTTTCATCTTTTGTCTAAAAAGTTTATTATCTTTTAGGATTTCTTTTTTAATTATCAAAGAAGAAGTAATAAATGGATTTTTGTAATAGGAATCTAGTCGGATTTTGAAATAGGATAAAGGAGGGTAATTAAATTTTCCAATTTCTTGATTTTCATCATTAATTACTTTTGCTCTAGCACCACAAATTTTTAATTCAGGATCTTTAATAAATTCTTCCATTTGTAGTTCTAATTTATTGTTTACCCAAATATCATCTGAGTCTATAAAAGCAATATATTCGCCACTGGCATTTTTAATACCAACATTACGAGCAACAGATACGCCAGAATTTTCTTGATTAATGATTTTTATTCTAGAATCTTTATCAATATAACTTTCTATAATATTTAGAGAATTATCGGTTGATCCGTCATTTACAATAATAAATTCAAAGTCTTTAAAAGTTTGATTTAAAACGCTTTCAATAGAATCTTTTAAAAATTTTTCTGCATTATAAACTGGCATTATGACGGATATTGCTGGTGTTTTATTATCCATATTGGTGATAAATATATATTAATTATATAATAAAAACAAAATATATAAAAATAAAAACTGCCATGAAATAGCAGTTTGTTGTTTTTGAAAAAGGGTAAAGAGTAAATCATTTCACTTGAGAATAAAGGTTTTGAAATTTTTGAGTAATTTCATTTAAGATTTTCTGACTAATACCAAGACTTGCAGATTTATCAGGGTGGATTTTAACAATAATCTTTCTGTATATCTGTTGAAGTTTCTTTTTATTAGTAGTATTCTTTTCGTTATAATTCTCATAAATTTCATAAAATGAATTTGCTTTTTTTATCAAAAATATCAAATTCATTGTATTTTCATTAAAAATACTTTCTGAACTTTTATTATAAGTGTGAGATTTAAATTTCTCTTCTTCTTTCCTTTTTTCTTCTTTAGCCTTTTGTTCTTCAGCTTGTCTTTTGCTTTCTTTTCTTTGTCTTTCTTCTTCAGCTTGTCTTTTACTTTCTTTTCTTTGTCTTTCTTGTCTTTCTTCTTCAGCTTGTCTAGCTTCTTCTTGTCTTTGTTCTTCTTCGTAAGCTTCTCTAGCTCTTTCTCTCTCTAGGTTTTCTAGTGTGGAGTCTTTTTTGAAAAGTTTTATTATAATTTCAATTACAAATTCAGAAGAATATGACAAGAATAAAAATAAAAAAAATCCCATTGGTAATTTCCAATACAAACTCATTGATGAATCATTAAAGTATTGCATAGGCAATTCCATTAAAAAGGTGTTTTTTAATATTAAAAACCAAAATCCACCCACAAGAAGATTTGTTAAAATATCAATAACAAAGTGAGAATTAGAAGTTTCTTTTTCTTTCATTTTGTATAAGTTTTAGGTTAAAAATATATTGTATAAGAACAGTTTTTTCATTATATAATATAGCAAATAGTTCTTATTTTGTCAAGTATTAAACTCCTGTTTTTGAGATTATGTTTTTTATTGTTTTTAGTATTAATGATATATCCATAAATAATGATCTGTGTTTAAGATAATAAATATCATAAGAAAGTTTGTCTTTTGTAGCATTTATTTCTAGACCAAATTTTGGAACTATATTTTGCTCTTGATATATTTGAGCATATCCAGATAATCCTGGTTTAATACTTTGTCTTATACCATAAAAAGAAATTTGATTTGAGTATTCTTTGAACAGAGTAGGAGTTTCTGGTCTTGGTCCTATTAAAGTCATATCTCCTTTTATTATATTTATAAGTTGAGGTAATTCATCTATTCTTGTTGATCTTATAAACTTTCCAAAAGATGTAATCCTAACTCTTTCTTCTTCACTCTTTGTGTTTTTCATGCTTCTGAATTTGTATAAAATAAATTCTTTATTATCTTTACCAATTCTTTTTGATAAATAAAATATATTTTCTCCATCTTGTAATTTTATTCCAAAAAATACAAATATATAAAATGGTATAGAAATTATAAAAGAAGGTATTGATATTAATAAATCTAATATTCTCTTTATAAAACTATAAAATCTACCATCTTTTTGATTAAAATTATTAAAGAACCATCCAGCATCTATGTTTTCAAGGGGTATTTTTTGCATTATTTCTTCATATAGAGTAGAAAAATTCAAAACTTCTATTTTGTCTAATAATAATTCATAAAATAATTGAACAGAAGGTTTAATATGTGGGTGATATAAATTTATTGCTAAAATATCGAAGTTTTCATTTTTTAATTTTGTTTTTATTTTTGTATATATATCAAGATCTTTGTTTTCTTCTAAATCAAAAGTTTCTATTTTTTTGATATTTAATATTTTGTTTTCTTTTAATTCTTCTTTTAATAAATTTAATTCTTTGCCTTTTGCAACCAAAAGTATAGAATAATTTTTATTTGATTTTATTAATTTACGAGCATATTTTCTCCAAAAAAATATTAAAACACTAGAAACAATTATATATATTAAAAGTATTGTCTTGGGAGCTATTACAAAATAATTAGAAGAATAAAATATTATACTTGCAATAACAGAAGATAATATTTGTGCTGTTATTATTCTATTACTTAATTCTTTGTATATTTTGGTAGTCATTCTGTCATATAGACCATAAATATAGAAAATAATAATATTTGTAAATATTATTATAAAGAAAGGATATAAAACATTTAAGAAATCATTAAATTCTTCTATATTTAGATTTCTTATTGATAGAGATAAATATAGAGAAAATATCAATATTATAAGGTCAGATATGGCTACAAAGATTCTTTTTGATAATTTAGTAGAAATCATATATTTTGTGTATAATTTCATATATTATACAAATTATTCACAAAAATAAAAGTATGAAAATATTATATATAATTACAAAGAGTAATTGGGGTGGAGCTCAAAAATATGTATATGATTTGGCTACAAATCTAAAAAATGAAAATGATATAGTAGTAGCTTTTGGAGGAAATGGAATATTGGCAGATAAGTTAAAAGAAAATAATATAAAAGCAATACATATTGATAATTTAGATAGAAATGTAAATATATTAAAAGAGTTAAAAGTATTTTTAAATTTATATAAATTATACAAAAAAGAAAAGCCTGATATAGTGCATTTAAATAGTTCTAAAATAGGAGCTATTGGGTCTTTAGTAGCAAGAATTGCAGGAATTAAAAAAATAATTTTTACAGCACATGGATTTCCTTTTAGAGAAGAAAGACCTTTTTGGCAAATATTAATTATAAAATTTATTTCTTGGCTCTCTATTATATTTTCTCATAAGACAATTTGTGTATCTAGAAAAGATTTTGAAGATGTTAAAAATTGGCTTTTTGTTAAAAATAAAATAATTGTTATACATAATGGTATAAAGATTACAGATTTTGAAAATAAGAAGAATTATATAAACAACAACTTTTTCAAAATAATTTCAATAGGAGAATTACATAAAAATAAAGGATTTATATATGGATTAAAAGTAATTCAGAAATTAAAAGAGAAATATAATAATTTTCATTATACAATTTTGTCTTTTGGTGGAGAAGAAAAAGATAATTTAATAAATTTTATAAAAGAAAAAGAATTACAAAATTTTGTAGATTTAATTATTTCTAATGATAATCATAAAGAAAAGTTAAAAGATTTTGATATATATTTTATGCCTTCTATTAAAGAAGGATTGCCTTATGTGCTTCTTGAAGCAGGTGATAGTTTTTTGCCTATTATAGCAAGTGATACAGGAGGAATAAATGAAATTATAGAAAATAATAAAAATGGTTATTTAATAAAACCTAAAAACATTTCAGATTTTGTATTTGCTTTTGATAAAATTTTAAATAATGGGTCAATAATAAAAGAAATGGCTGATTATTCAAAGAATAAAATCAAAAACGAATTTAATATAGAAAAAATGATTAATAGCACTAAAAATCTATATTTTTAAGAATTATTTTGGCCACTTGCTTTTTATTTTTATATATGATATATTATTAGAGGTTTTTTTTTTCGAATGTTAAAAAATTTTTAAAGGATTAGCTTTGAAAAAAGTTAAACTAAATTATTTAGTTTTGGTTTTGGTGTGAGTTAATCAAAAGACCTGTCTTTTCTAGGATGGGTCTTTTTTTATTTTCATAAATATTTATATGCTACAATTGATATAAGATAAATTGTATGAAGATAAAAGTAAAATATGTTTTACCTTTAATGATACTTTCACATATTGGTGTATGGTATTTGGTTTTCTTTTTTTTGAAAGTCCCTAATTTCTCTTTTACAGATACCAGCTTTATAGATTTTATGATACATCATCAAGGGGAATTTTATGCAACATTAATGATGCGACTTATTTCTTTTAATATTTCACTTGCTTGTAGATTTAAATATGCAGAGAAATTATTTTATGGTTTGGATAAAGCTTATTTAATACATAAATATACTGGATATTTAGTTTTCTTTTTAGTATTAATGCATAATGCAACTATTATTTCTTATACAAATAATTACATTGGATTCTTTTCATTATCAAAAGAAGTTGCTAATCCAATGTTTTATGCTTTATTATTATCTATTGTAGCATCAGCATTACCTCATATACCATTTGTTAAAAAGTATTTGAATATACCTTATCATATTTGGAAAGTTTTACACTTTTTGATGTGGCCAATATTTTTTGTAGGTATTTATCATTCTTTTGGTACAAATAGTTTTGCTATGAATAATCCTATACTTGCTATATATATGTATTCTGTATATATAATAGGTATATATTGCTTTTTTTATAGAATATATTTATATAAATTTTTTAAAATAGAAAGAGATTATAAAATAATAAAAATAAAAAGATATAATGATAGTCAAATTATAGAATTATATTTATTTCCACGAACTGTTAGAAAAAGAAAATTAAGATGGAAGCCAGGACAATTTGCTTTTTTTAAATTTGAAAGAGAAGGCTTTAAAGAATCTCATCCATTTACTATTTCAAATATGCAAAATATAAATGGTCTAGTGAGAATAAGCGTAAAAGTTTTAGGAGATTGGACTAATAAAGTTTTTACTAATATAAAAGACAATACAAATGTAATAATAGAAGGATCTTATGGAGACTTTTTATCAAAAAAGAGGAGAAACAATTTAGAAATTTGGATAGCGGGAGGAATAGGTATAACTCCATATTTAGCAATGCTTGAAGATTATAAAAAAAATAATAATGAAAAGAAAAACATTTTATTTATATGGACCGTCAAAGATAAAAATGATGCTATTTATAAAGAAGAAATAAATAAAAATCTACCAAAAAACATAGAATTTAATTTGCATGAGTCTGATAAGCAAGGTAGATTATTATTTTCAGATTTAGAAGACAAAATTAATTCTATTTTAGATGGTGAAAAAATGTCTACTGTTTCTTTATTTATTTGTGGCCCAGTTCCAATGAGGGAAGCTATTATAAAAGATGCTAAAAAAATGAATATTAAGCATATTTATTATGAAGAATTTAATTTTAGATAGTTTTTTGTTAAAATACTTTTTGTAGGCCATCTTAGCTCAGTTGGCAGAGCATCTCATTCGTAACGAGAAGGTCTCGAGTTCGATTCTCGAAGATGGCTCATAATAATTATTGTGTTATATTAATTAATAAAAATATGATCAGAAAAGTTTTTTATAGTTTTCATTTTAAAGAAGATGATTGGAGAGTAAATAAAATAAGAGGTTTTGGTTTTTTTGAATATGATAATTCTCTAAGTGATGATTATTTAACAGAAATGAATAATGATGATGAGAAGATAAAAAATTGGATAGATAATCAAATAAAAAATAAAGATTGTACTATAGTTATGATTAGAGAAAATACAGCTAATAGAAAATGGATCAATTATGAAATAGAAAAAACATTTAATACAGGAAAAGCATTATTTGGTATAAGAATACACAACATAACAGATGAAAATAACAACAAAGCAAATAAAGGAGATAATCCTTTTGATTTTGTTTATTTTAATGGTAAAAAATTAAGTAATTATATAGAAATATATGAACCAAAAGGCGAAGACAATAAGAGTATTTTAGATGATATTAATCATAATCTAGAAAGATTAGTATATGAAGCTATAGAAAATAAAAAAAATTATCAAAATATTTAAATATGGACGAAAACAAAAAAGAAGAATTACAAAAAGAATTAAAAGAATTAGAAGCGCATTTATATGAATCAGATTTTTGGGCTGACAAAAATCATGCAAAAGATATTTTAGAAAAAATAAAAGAAGTAAAAGAAAGACTAGAAGACAATAATGATTTTAATAAAGGAGGTATTATTATAAATATTTTGTCAGGTGCAGGAGGCGATGATAGTGAAGATTTTTCAAAAATGTTATTTAATATGTATTTGAAATACTTTGAAAAAAATAATTGGAAAGTATTTTTATTACACAAAAATCAAAATGATAATGGAGGATATAGAAATATTTCAGCTGAAGTAATTGGTAAAAATATTTATGGAAAATTAAAAAACGAAAATGGTGTTCATAGACTTGTCAGAATTTCTCCATTTAATGCAAACTCAAAAAGACATACAAGTTTTTCTATGGTAGAAATATTACCAATATTACCAAAACTAGAATATTCAAAATTCAAGAATACTATAAATGAAAATGATTTAGATATAGAAACTACTAAATCTGGAGGTCCTGGAGGACAAAATGTTAATAAAAGAGAAACTGCTGTAAGGATAACACATTTACCAAGCAAAATATCAGTAATAATTTCTACCGAAAGATCTCAAATAGATAATAAAGAAAAAGCTTTTGAACTTCTTTATTCTAAACTTTATAAATTGGAAGAAGAAAATAGAGAAAAACAATTAAATGGCCTTCAAATATCAAAAACAGCAGAAATAGAATGGGGAAATCAAATAAGAAATTATATTTTACATCCATATAAGCTTATAAAAGATTTAAGAACAAATAAAGAAACAACAGATATAAATAGTGTTTTAAATAAAGGTGAATTAGATATTTTTATTGGAAAATAAGCTTTTAATTTAGTTATGTTAATAACTTATTATTTTAGTTTTTAGAATTATGATAATATAGAATATATTATAGATATGCTTTATTTTGAAAATGTTACAAAAGATTACGGGTTTTCTGATATAGTTTTAGATGGTATAGATCTTGTTATAGATAAAGGTGAATTTGTATCAATAGTTGGACATTCTGGTGCAGGTAAAACAACTTTAATAAAAATGATATTAGCAGAAGAGAGGCCAACAAAAGGTAAGATTTCTTTTAATTCAATTAAAATAAATAAATTAAAAGGAAAAGAATTAACAAAATTTAGAAGAAGAATAGGGGTTGTATTTCAAGATTTTAGACTTTTATCAAACAAAACGGTTTTTGAAAATATAGCTTTTGCTATGGAAGTTGCAGGTAAAACAGACGAAGAAATACATTCTATTGTTCCAAGTGTTTTGGATTTAGTTGATTTAAGGAATAAGATAAATCATTTTCCAGATCAATTATCTGGCGGAGAAAAACAAAGAATAGCAATAGCAAGAGCAGTAGTAAATAGACCAGATATTTTAATAGCAGATGAGCCAACTGGAAATTTGGATCCAGTAAATACATATGACATTATACAAATTCTTAAAAAAATAAATGATTCTGGAACAACTGTTATTCTTACAACACACAATAAAGGTATAATAGATCATCTCAAAAAAAGAGTTATAGTTATGGAAGGTGGTAAAATAATAAAAGATGAAAAAGTTGGTAAATATACATTATAATTAAAATATATGAGTAATATAGGAATATCAAGTAAAAGAGTATTTAAGTCAGGAGTTGTTAATTTTTTTAGAAATAAAACAGTTTCAATTTCTTCAATATCAATTTTGACAGTAACATTACTTATTATAGGAACTTTTTTCTTTTTTAGAGGAATGTTTAATTATTCTTTAACACAATTAAAAAACAAAGTAGATATTAAAATTTATTTTAAGACAAATGCTCCTCAAAATTCTGTGAATAATGTATTAACTAAAATAAAAAATCTAGAAGAAGTAAACGATGCTTATATAACTAATAAAGAAGATGTATTAGATAATTTCAGAATTTCTCATGCAAATGAGCCTGTTATTTTGGAAGCATTAAAAGAAGTTGGAGAAAATCCTTTTGGAGATATGATTACAATAATAGCAAAAGACACAAATTCTTATGAATCTATATCAAATACATTAAATTATAAATCTAATTTTCTTGGTAGTGATTATGATTATGTAGATAAAGCTAATTATTTAGAATTAAAACCAACTATAGATAGATTAAATAATATTATTAAATGGGTTAATTTGGCAGGATATTGGATAATAGCTATATTTTTGTTTATAAGTGCTTTAATTGTATTTAACACAATCAGATTGTCTATTTTTATTTATAGAGAAGAAATATCTATAATGAAATTAGTAGGAGCTTCAAATATGTATGTGAGAGGGCCTTTTATTATAGAGTCTTCTATATATGCTTTAGTTTCTACAATTCTTACAATGATTATACTTTTTCCAATAACTTATTTTATTTCAAAAGATACAATTGTTTTTTTTGAAGGACTCGATTTATTTAAATATTATACAGATAATATATTAATATTATTCTTACTATTATTAATAGTAAGTGTAGTTTTGTGTTTTATTTCTTCTTTATTTGCGATTAGAAAGTATTTGAAAAAATAATTCATAAAAATTCTGTGTTATAATGTAAAAATAAATTAATAAAAATAAATTAAACATATATGAAATTAAAAATATTTGGTGCATCTTTTTTTTCTAAAACATCTTTTTTATTAGCTTTTTTAGGATTAACTTTTTTTTCTCTTATAAAAATTTCCTTTTTATCTAGATTTTTGTCTAATGATATAAATAAAAGTTTAATTTTTCTCTTTATAACTTTTTTATCTGTATTATTTTTTATTATTTTTGTCATTAAGAATTTCAAAAACATAAAAACCTTTTCAAATAAATATATAAATATTTCATATTTAATTATTTCTCTTCTTATAATTATTTCTTCTATATTTTCAGATAACTTTTTTAATTCATTTTTTGGAAAATATACTTTCTTACAAAATGGGGCGATATTATTATCTATAATAGGGCTATCTTATATAGTTTTGTCTTTTTTGAAAGAATACAAAAAAAAAGCTATTAGAATTTTTTATATTTCAAATCTATTTATAACAATACCAGTTATATTAGGAATAATTCTTTCTAAATTTAAGTTAATTCTTTTACCAAATATAATCACTTATTTTTTTGAAAGTTGGGATATTGTAGCTATTTCTGCTGGTTTAACAATAGTATTTTTCTCTATTTATTATAAAAAGTTAGCTGATAATACAAAGAAGAAGACTTTCTCTTTAATTTTGATAATATTACATTTAATTTTACTTACTATTATTCCATTTGGCGATGTCTGGTATGCTTTATTAATAGTTTCTTTATTTTTCTTATTTAATAATTTTAAAAAGAAATCATTTTTTAAGAATGTGTTTTTTTACACAACTATATTATCTTTGTTTTTTTCTATAATGTATTTGTTTTCTAGTGATGGTTTTACAGCAAAATTAATAACAAAAATAAATACTTTTACAAATAATTATTCTGGTATTGATTTTGTATTCTTAAAACCTAGACTTGGATTAAGTTTGGGTATTTTTAGCGATCAATTAAATAAAGGCTATGTATTTGGTACTGGACCTTCTAATTTTTATAAAGCATGGCAAATCGAAAAAACTCAATCTATAATTAATTCACAATATTGGAATCAAGATTTTTATTCATCATATTCTTCATTTACGACATTACTTATATCTATTGGTATAATATCTGTCTTTGCAATTTTGTTTTTTGTTATAAAAACAATTTATTTATCTTACAAAAAATTATCTTTATACAAAAACGATATTAATGACTTTGATAAGAAAGACAAAGCATACAGTTATCTTTCTTTTGCAATTTTGATATTTTCTTTTGTATTATTTATTGTATATGTAAATACATTTATAAGTTTAGTATTACTATTTTTAGCAATAGCTTTTGCTTTAAGTGATATTTCAGAAAGAAAAGATTTTAATAAAAATATTTATAAATATATACATTTAATAATATTAATAATTTATTCAATTTTATTATTAATTGTATTAATAGTTTCAATTAATAAGTTTTTAGCATATAGATTGTCAAATCTAGCTGTATATAATTATAATAATAATGGTAATAATGAAGAACTTGAAAATAATTTACAAAAAGCTTCTAAAATTTTTAAAGATGATTACAATTACAGACTTTTATCTCAAGCTTATCTTTTAGATATAAATAATACTTTGAATAAAAATGAAAATGTAAATCAAGAATTGTTATTAAAATTAATAAATTTAGCAAATCTCGGAGTAGAATATTCACAAAAAGCAATAGATTTAGATTCTAAAGAATACAATAATTATTTATCATTAGCATCTGCTAATCAAATTTTGATTTCACTTGATAAAGAAAACAAAGAGACTTATTATAATAAAGCAAAAGAAGCTTATGAAAAAGCTATTAAATTATATCCAAAAAATCCAAGTATTTATTTAAATATGGCTCAACTTGATTATTTGTTAGACAAAAAAGACACTGTTTATTCAAATATAAATGAATCTTTGAATATAAAACCAAATTATTCTGATGCTTATTA
>CAZZNF010000002.1:20416-24371 GCA_964655555.1 uncultured Candidatus Saccharibacteria bacterium
AATATTTTTAAACAAAGTGATATAAAAAACATAACTGAATTATCTTGGATTTTTAGTACAATAACACCTTTGTCTATGCTCTTTTTGTCTCATGCATATAAAGACAAAATATCAAATGAAAAAGAAATAGATTTTAAAAATATAAATGCAGGGTTATTTAATTATCCAATATTAATGGCATCTGATATTTTGATTTATAATGCAGATATAGTTCCAGTTGGTAAAGACCAAGAACAACATATAGAATACACAAGAGAAATTGCTAAAAAATATAATAATACATATAAAACAAATACTTTCAAATATCCAGAAAGCTTTTTGATTAAAAACAATGAATTAGTTGTTGGTATAGATGGTAGAAAAATGAGTAAAAGTTATGATAATATTATACCGATATTTGAAGATGAAAATATAATCAAAAAACTCATTATGAGTATTAAGACTGACAGTAAAACTCCGTCAGAAAAAAAAGATCCTGATGAAAGTATTATATTTAATATTCACAAATTATTTTTGAATGAAGAAAAAACTCAAGAATTAAGAAATAGATTTATCAATAGCGAAGAAAAACCTTATAGTTATAAAGAAGCAAAGGAAGATTTATTTGATACTATACTTTCTTATTTTAAAAAAGAAAGAGAAAAATATAATTATTTTATAAATACTAAAAAAGGAGAAAGAGAATTATTGTCAATAATTAAAAATGGAGCAAAAAATGCTAACAAAAGAACAGAAAAAACAATAAATACAGTAAGAAAAGAAACAGGATTAGAATTTTAATTTTTTGTTGTGATATAATTCTTTAATGGAAAATAAAGTTTTTAATATAGAAATAGAAAGGTTTTCTGGGCCATATTTCAAATTGTTGGATTTAATAGAAGAAAGAAAATTGTCTATTAACGAATTTTCTCTATCAGAAATAACTGATAAATACATAGAATATGTAAAATCTTTAGAAACAGAAGGTGAAAAAAATATTATAGATATATCAAAATTTATAATTATAGCTTCTACACTTATGCTTATAAAAGCAAAATCTTTGTTTCCAAATATCGCAATTACAGAAGAAGAAAAATCTTCAATAGATGATTTAGAGAAAAAATTATTAATATATAAAAGCATGTTAGACGCTTCCAAAAAAATAAAAAATATTTATAATAAATCCTGTCTTTTTGGTATTTGTAATATTAAAAACAAAGAAGAAGATATTTTTGTTTGGGATAATAGAGTTTCTGTATCAATGATACATTCAATAGCTATAGCTTCATTATTAAAAATTCCTAAAAAAGAAAAACTAAAAGAAGTAGCAGTAAAACAAGTTCTAAAAATAGAAGATGTTATAGAAAGTTTATTAAATAGAGTAAATGAAAGTATAAGTATGTCTTTTAAAGATTTTTCTGATTCAATAGGTGTTTCATTTTCAGATTTAGAGTCAAAAAAATCAGCATTTATAGTTTCTTTTTTGGCTATGTTAGAATTAATAAAAAACGGACTACTTAATGCAGAACAAGATAATATTTCTAATGAAATAAATATATCTCTAACAGTAAAATAGTTTTTCAAAAAATGATATAATAAATTATATGAAAGAAGATATAGAAGATTTAAAAAAAAATATTTCTGTTATTATGTTTTTGCATAATAATTCTATATCTTTAAGTAAAATAAAATCATTTATAGAAGAAGATGTTGAAGAAATAGATATCATTAATGCTATTGAGTTATTACAAAATGATTTAGAAAAAATAGGGCTTACAATAATAACTATTTCAAATAAAGATAAAGAATTCATAATTTCTGTTAATAAAAGTTATTCAGAACTTGCTAAAAAATTAAAAGAAGATGAATTAGAGACAGATTTAACACCAGCATCACTTCAAACTTTAACAATTTGTGCATATTTAGGAGCTTCAACAAAAGAGGAAATTTCTTTTATAAGAGGTATACAATCTATTCAAAGTATAAAGTCATTAGTTATAAGAGGTTTATTAAAAAAAATAGGAGACAAATATATATTATCAATAGATGCTTTACAAAAACTTGGGATTAATAAAGTAAATGATTTACCAGAATATGATTCTATAAAAGAAGAATTAAAAAGTAGATTAAAAGATTTAATTATAGTTGAAGAGTAATATGAGAAATAGTAAATTAAAAAAAGAAAGAAAAGAAGAAATTTATAATAAAAGTATTATAAATTGGATAGCTATTATAATATTGATTTTTTTTATATTTATATTTTTTTATAATAAACCTGAACTTTTTAAATCTTCTAATACGGAAACTATATTAAATAATTCTTTACAAAAATTATTATCTATTTATAAAAAAGATAAAAACTTAAATATAGAAAATAGAATTATTTCAGATATTTTTGCGAAAAGTTATGTTGTTTATGATGTTTATAATGATAAAATAATATTATCAAAAAATGAAAATGAAATATTACCTCTTGCTTCATTAACAAAAGTAATTACAGCACAAACAGCTTTAAGCCTTAAAAGTCGAGATACTTTAATAACAATAAAGTCTTCAAAAATGAGGCAAGATGAAAAACTTGATTTAGGATTAAAAGAAGATCAAAAATGGAAATTAGGAGATTTACTTAAGTATGGATTAATTATGTCTTCTAATTCTTCTATGGATATAATAGCTTCAAGTATATATCAAAATAATATCGATTTTGTTAATAGAATGAATGATTATATGAAATCTTTAGGATTTTCTACATTTAATTTTAATTCAGCTAGTGGATTAGATTATCAATCTCCATCTGGAGAAATAATTGGAGGCAAAGGCAGTGCAATAGAATATGCAAAATTTTTTATAAAAGCATATAAAGAGATAGGTGATATATTATCTTATACAATAAAAAATGAATTAGAAATATTAACAAAAGAAAAACAAAGATATTTTATTAAAAATACAAATAGAGATGTAAATCTTTATAATGGGCTTTTAGCTTCCAAAACAGGTTTAACAGATTCAGCTGGTGGAAATTTAGCTGTTATATTTAATGGAGAATTAAATAGACCAATAGTTATAGTTGTATTAGGCTCTACAGAATCAAAAAGATTTTCAGATGTAAAAAGATTATACGATATAACAAAAAAAATACTAGAACAGAAATAATATAATTAGTCAATTTTTTATATATTATTAATAATGTTATAATTTTTATTATGCCAGGAAAAATAAGTGCCAGTAATTTGGAATTAGCATTATCTACATTATCAATATTTAAAATATTATGGCCTAGTATTACAGCTTTTATATTTGGTATATTTTTAACTCCTTTTATATCAAAATATTTATATAAATATAAATTATGGAAACAAAAAAATATATCAAAAACAATAGATGGAAAATCCGCAACTATTACAGCTTCTATATTAGGGGACGGTAAAAGAGAAACTCCGAGAATGGGAGGAATTATTATTGTTTTTTCTACTTTATTATGTATTTTATTTTATTATTTAACATCTCATATTTTTGAATATAATATATTTTCTAAACTTAATTTCGTTTCTAGAAATCAAACATGGCTACCAATAATGATTTTTATTTTAGCCTCTATAATAGGATTAATAGATGACTTAGCCTCTGTTGGTAAATTAAATATTAAAAATAAACATGGAGAGGCTGGGATGTCTTTAAAAACTAGATTATTTTTTATATTTATTTTTTCACTTTTAGCTGCATTTTGGTTTTATTTTAAATTAGATGTTAATTCTATTCATATTCCTTTTTTTGGAGATGTTTTTTTAGGATTATTAATAATACCATTTTTTATTATTTTATTTTTTGCTGTTTACGGAGCTTCAAATATAGATGGTTTAGATGGACTTTCGGGAGGTTTATTTGGCATCCTTTTTTCTAGTTATGGAATAATAGCATTAATAAATAATCAAATTGATATAGCTACATTATGTTTTGTAATTGTCGGAGCTATATT
>CAZZNF010000002.1:24471-51963 GCA_964655555.1 uncultured Candidatus Saccharibacteria bacterium
GGATGGTCAAAAGAAAAAGTAGTTATGAGATATTGGGTATTTAATATAATTTTTGCATTTTTGGGAATAGCTATATATTTAATTTCATAAAAATATGAATATATTGAGAAATAAAAAAATAGATAAAGTATTACTTATTCCTTTTTTAATACTTTTAGTAATTGGAATTATTACTTTTATATCTACAGCTTCTGGTTTTTTGTCTTCTGATGAGACTAAATTTTTTTCAGTAATTAAGTCTCAATTGTTTTTCTTTTTTTTGATTAGTCCAATATTCTTTTTTATAGGATATTTTATTCCATATAAAATATACAAAAAAAAATCTTTAATAATTTTTGTTGTATCTATTTTAATAGCTTTTTTAGTTTTTGTGCCTGGTATTGGATTTGAATTTAATGGTGCAAATAGATGGATTCATATATTTAACTTTTCACTTCAACCTACAGAATTAATAAAATTTTCTGCCATAATAATAATAGCTGCTTTTTTTTCTGAAAAAATAAAAAAAGGAAAATGGTTTGAATTCAAAACAACAATAATAATATCTGCAATATGTGGAGTAACATTATTATTTCAAAAAGATTTTGGTACATTATCTATAATTTTATTTTCTATTTTATTTATATTTTTAGCGAGTAGAGCAAGTTTAAAAAAGAAAATTTTAATAATAGTTTTGGGTATAGTTGCTTTTTTTATAATTCTAAAAGCTATGCCACATATGATGGACAGATTTCAAACATTTTTAAATCCAGATAAAGATATTTTAGGAACAGGTTATCAATTAAGACAATCAAAAATAGCAGTTGGTTCTGGAGAGTTTTTTGGTAGAGGAATTGGAAAATCTATACAGAAATTTGAGAATTATTTACCAGAAAAAATATCAGACTCTATCTTTTCTATTTTTGCTGAAGAAACAGGCTTTATAGGTTCTCTATTTTTATTAAGTTTATTATTTTTTATTATTTTTAGAATATTTTTATTAGCAAAAAGGTCGCAGGATTTATTTGCTAAATTTGTTTTAATTGGTATAGTTGCTGGATTTTGTTTTCAAATCACATTAAATATCGCATCTTCTATAGGATTTTTCCCTTTATCGGGGGTGCCACTTCCTTTTTTCTCTAAAGGAGGGACTAATTTAATATTATATATGTTTGAATTTGGAGTTATTATGAATATTTCAAAACATGTAATCAAAAAAATTGATTAAAATATGTTATCATAAATTTATGAGAGTAGTATTAACTGGAGCAGGAGGAGGGCATTTTTATCCTCTTATAGCAGTTTTAGAAAGAGTACAAGACAAAATAAAAGAAGAAAATCTTATTGATTTAGAGGCTTATTTTTTATCTGATCAAGAGTATGATAAAGATTTATTATTTGAGAAAAAAGTAAAATTCATAAAAATACCATCAGGTAAAATAAGGTTATATTTTTCTATTAAAAACTTTTTCGATCCTTTTTTATCAGTATTAGGTTTTTTTGTTGCTTTATATAAATTATTTGCTATATACCCAGATGTTGTATTTGCAAAAGGCGGTTATTCTAGCTTACCTGTTGTATTTGCTGCAAAATGTTTATTCATACCTATTATAATTCATGAAAGCGATTCTATTCCTGGAAAATCTAATTTATTAGCATCAAAATTAGCAAAAAGAATTGCTATAAGTTATGCTTCAACAATTAAATATTTTAATATCAAAAAAACAGCATATACAGGACAACCTGTAATGAAAGAATATATACCAAGTAAAGAAATTTTATTAAAAAAAGAAAATGATATTCTAAATAAGAGAAAGAAAACTATTTTAGTTGTAGGAGGATCACAAGGAAGTCAAATAATAAATGATTTATTATTGGAATCATTACCAGAATTATTAAAAAAATACAATGTTATTCATCAAGTTGGTAAAAATAATTTAAAAACTATACAAATTTCTTCTGAAATATTATTAAAAAACGATATAAATAGAAGAAGTTATAAATATTTTTCATTTTCTAAATTAGAAAAGTATTATGAAGAAGCAGATTTATGTATAACAAGAGCAGGCTCTTTATTATTTGAACTTTCTTTATGGGGTATACCTTCAATAATTATTCCAATTACAAATAGTAACGCCAATCATCAAATGAATAATGCTTCACTCTTTGAAAGGGCAGGGTGTTCTATTTTAATAGAGGAAACAAATTTTAAGAGAAATATTTTTTCCAATTTAATAGACTCAATTTTAGAAAATCCATCAAAATACAAAATAATGAGAGAAAATAATCTATCTTCTTTTAAATTTGGGGCAGCAGAAAAGATAGCAGATCAAATAGTAAAAATAGGATTAAGTCATTTGTAGAGCATTTTTTAATATGTTATTATAATAATACAAATTATGTTAGACATTAAATTTATCAGAGAAAATACAGAGATAATTAAATTTGCAGCAAAAAAAAAGCATATAGAATTTAATGTAGATGATTTATTAAAAATAGACAAAGAAAGAATTGATATTTCTAGAAAAATAGAAGAATTAAAAGCTAAACAAAATTTATTTTCTCAAAAGATTATAGAAGCCTCAACAGAAGAAAAACAAAACCTAATTGATGAAGTATCTATTTTGAAAGAAGAAATTAAAAAATTAGAACCTACACTTAACAATATAATGACAGAATGGCAATCTTTGATGTTAAAAGTACCAAATATACCAGATATTTCTGTTCCTGATGGAGAGTCTGATTTAGATAACAAAGAAATAAAATCATTTGGAGAAAAAAGAGTATTTAATTTTGAACCAAAAGACCATATTGAAATAATGCAAAAATTAAAAATGGTTGATTTTGAAAGAGGAGCAAAAGTTCATGGATTTAGAGGTTATTTTTTGACAAATGAAGGAGTAAGATTAACTTTTGCTATATGGAATTATGCATTAGACTTTTTTAGTAAAAAAGGATTTAATCCTGTTATAACCCCAACAATAGTTAGAAAAGAAAATCTTTATGGTACAGGACATTTACCAGGAGAAGTTGATGATTTTTATAAAACACAAGATGAAGATATTTTAATTGGAACAGCAGAAGTATCTTTGATGGGATTTCATAGAAATGAGGTATTGTCTATAAATGAATTACCTAAAAAATATTTAGGATTTTCTCCTTGTTTTAGAAGAGAAGCTGGCAGTTATTCAAAAGACACAAAAGGATTAATAAGAGTTCATGAATTTTATAAGTTTGAACAAGTTATTTTGTGTGAAGCATCACATGATGAAAGTGTTAAATTTCATGAAGAATTAAATAGAAATACAGAAGAATTTATAGAGACATTAAATATACCATATAGAACGGTTATTAATTGTGGAGGGGATTTAGGACAAGGACAAGTCAAGAAATATGATATAGAATTATGGATTCCAAAAGAACAAAAATATAGAGAGATTTCAAGTGCTTCTTATTTTCATGATTTTCAATCAAGAAGAAGTAATATCAAATACAAAGATAATGAAGGAAAGACAAGATATGTACACTCATTAAATTCTACAGCTATACCGACTCCTAGAATACTTGTTTCATTAGTAGAAAACTATCAAGAAGAGACAGGGGAGATTGTTATTCCAGAAGTATTAAGAAAATATATGGGAGGACAAGAAAAGATAAGATTTCAAAATTAATTTATTATTTAATTAAAATGAAGAAAAAAAGAAAAAAAATAAAAACATGGTTTAAAATATTTTTAATATTACTTTTATCAAGTATTTTGATTTATTTTTTAATTAAAGAAAATTATATAAATATAGATTTTTCAAAATATTTTATTAAGACTAATAATTTTAATGAAGAAATCAAAAAAAAAGATGAAGAAGAATTAGATACTATGTCTTCTATTTTTAAAAATAGACTAAAAAGTATAGGATGGGAATATGCTTCTTCTAGTCAAATCTCTCCAGATGGTGATATTAAGATTTTTATAAAAGGAAGTTTAAATGAAGAAGGATACATATATGTAAATACAAAAAGTGAAGAAAATTATGTGTGGAATACTTTTATGTCTGTAATAAAATCTGATAAATTTTCTAATAAAATTAAAAATGTTGCAGGTTTGGAATATATAGATTTAAGATTTTCAAATAAAGTTTTTTATAAATTTAAAGATATAAATACAGATCTTATCGATATAGAAAAAGAAAATAATAATCCATTTCTTAATAGTGAAAAACAATTAAATGGTTTAGAAATTATTAATTAAGTTTTATGAAAAATAACTTTTGTGAAGATATTATAAAAAATAAAAAAAATATTTTTGTTCTTGCTCCTATGGCGGATGTTACTGATCAAGTTTTTAGAGAAATGATTTCAAAATATTCAAGACCAGCTGGACCAGATATTTTTTGGACTGAATTTGTTTCTGCTGATGGATTAAATAGTAAAGGAAAGAAAAACTTACTTCAAGATTTAGTTTTTAATAAGAAAAAAGAATATCCTATATTAGCACAAATATTTAGTTCAAAAAGTGAAAATATATTAAATACTATAAATTTGATTCATAAATTAGGTTTTAATGGAGTAGATATAAATATGGGCTGTCCTGATAAATCTATAGAAAAACAACTTTCTGGGTCTGCTATGATTAAATATCCAGAATTATCAAATGAAATACTTTTTAAAAGTAGAGAATTAATAAATAATATAAATAAAAAATCTAAAAACTTCTTCTCTTTTTCTGTAAAAACTAGAATTGGTTATAATAAAATAGAATATGAAAAATGGTTTCCAATTATTTTAAATAATGAACCAGATATCTTTAGTATACATTTAAGAACAAGAAAAGAATTAAGTTTGGTACCAGCACATTGGGAATTATCAAAAGATATAGTTTTATTTATTAAAAAATACTGTAAACAAAAAAATTTAAAAACTCCTATAATAATTTTGAATGGCGACATAAAAAGCATTAAAGAAGCAGAAGAAAAAATTAAATTATCTAAAGCAAATGGAATAATGATAGGCAGAGGTATTTTTGGAACTCCATGGTTCTTTAATAAAAAAGAATTTATAAAAAGAAAAAATCAAAATATAAAAACTAAAAAGGGGAGAGGTAATATTATTTATAGATTAGAAATAATGAAAGAACATACAAAACTCTTTGAAAAAAGACTATCAAAAATAAAAAGTTTTAATATAATGAAAAAACATTATAAAGCATATGTCAATGGTTTTGATGGCGCAAAAGAATTAAGAATAGAATTAATGAATTCAAAAAATTATAAAGAAGTAGAAAAAATAACAAATAATTTTATTAAAAAAATAAAATAAATAAGCAAGAATATTCTTGCTTATTTTTTTTTGTAAAAAATCTAAATTCTTCTTATGAAAAACCAGTTTTTATCTTTGTTGTAATAGATTTTCTCTTTTTCATATTTCACAAAACCTTCTATTATTAGAGATTCTGAATTAGAAATAACAAAGTTAGGTGTTGTTTCCATCTTTGTAATTTTTACCTTAAATATAGTTCCTTCTATTAGGACATCAACAAGAAAAGGATTTTCTTTTTCTGAAATAAAAGATTCAAAGATTTTTACTATGTTTTCTAATTTTATTTTATCATTATCATAAATATCATAATGATTTTTACTTAAACAACCTTTTACAAGATAACTCATTTTTAAGAATTTAATTTTTAGTTAATATGTTTCCATTATATAATATAGCATATTAAAAATAATATGTCAAGTTTTTTGAGTAATTTTTTTATAGTATATTAAATAATATTAAATTATATTAATTATATGTCTAAAATTGATGAAAATAAGCAATACTTATCTTTATACAGGAAATATAGACCTTCTGATTTTAATGAAGTTATAGGTCAAAATAATGTCTTAAAAATGCTAGAAAACTCAATAAAAGACAATAAATTATCTCATGCTTATATATTTTATGGAGATAGAGGCACAGGCAAAACAACTGTTGCTAGAATATTTGCTAAAAAAATAGGGTCTTCTTCTTTTGATATTCTAGAATTGAATGCAGCAAGCAATAGAAAAGTAGATGACATAAGAGAAATTATAGAATCTGCACAATCAGCTACATTTGGTTCAAAATATAAAGTTTATATTTTAGATGAAGCTCATATGCTTACAAATGAAGCATTTAATGCTTTATTGAAAATATTAGAAGAACCTCCATCTCATGTTATTTTTATTTTAGCAACAACAGAAAAACATAAATTACCAAATACTATAATTTCAAGATGTCAGACAATTAACTTTCTATCTCCAAGTATAGATTTATTAGAAGACTTAATAGAAAATGTTTTGAAAAAAGAAAATATAAATATTGATCAAGAATCAAAAAGAAAAATAGCAGAAGAAGGAAAATCCTCCTTTAGAGATACTCTTGTTGTTTTAGAAAAAGTTATAAATATTTTACAAACTAATGAAATAAAAATAAATGATTTAAAAAATATTTTAGAAATTACAAAAGAAGAAGAAGTTTTCAAATTACTTGAATTAATAGTTAATAAAGATGTTAAAAATTTAATAATAGAATTTAATAAAATAAACCTTTCAACAAATCAATTAATAGAAAGACTTTATAAAGATTTGATTAGTTTTTATGAATTAGCTTTATATTTAAGATTTATAAATAAAGAAGAAGTTTCTAAAAATTTGAATATAAAAGTAGAGGAAAGTTTAATTAATAAATTAAAAGACTTATCATTAAAATACACAAAAGAATTATCAGCAAATAATTTATATAAATTACTAGAATTAGAAAAAGATTTAATATCAAATAGTAATATAAAAAAGTCTATTTTAATAACAGGAGTATTGAAATTAATTACTAATGAATAAAGTTTAATAATGAATAAGATTTAATTATATAATAAAGTCTTTATTTATATATAGAGTCGTAAAAGATATATTGTGCGACACTATATATAAATACCACCTTTTACCTTTTATTTATTATTTATAAAAACAAATTTTTATTTTTTATTTTTTATTTTATTTTTTATCAAAACAAAAACACACAATGAGCAAGTGTGTTTTTGTAAAAGTCACCTAGACTTTTTTATTGAATTTTTGTATAAATTTTTTCAAATTTATTTTAAGGAGAGACAGGAATGTGGGATTTTCCTATCTCCCCTTATTATAAATAATAACAATTAAATTTAATATATCAACTCTTTACAAATATAAATAATATTGTATAGTTTTATTCTAAAGTAAAGCCTAATAATTTTTTAATTAATTTATTTAATAAATCCCAAACAAATTCAAAAATATTAACGAGTTTTATTTTCTTAAAAAAATAATAAGTATCAAAACTTGTTTTTTGATGATCCCCATAAACAACAGTCACATATATTACATAATATCCAAAAACAAAAGATATAAGTATATATAGTATTAATTTTGTAATTGTTAGATAAAGAAGCATATATTTTATTATTATCTATGAAAAAATTTATTTTTATAAACTGTCATATAAAAACCAATAAAAATTCCAATTAAAAATGAAATAAATAATAAAATTAAGAAATCATGTAAAGTTATTAACATAATATTTATATAGTTATTTATGATACTATAATAAATAAAAAGAGAAGTCAAATTAAAGATTTTCTAATACTAGTAAAGCATTATTTATTCTATTTATAGTTTCTTTTATTCCTATTATTTCAAGTAATGTTTTAGGATCTGGAGATTTGTCTTTTCCTGATAAAATATATCTTAATGGCCACAAAACATCTCCTTTTCCTAATTTTTCTGCTAAAAGATTAATTTCATTCCAGACATTTTCAAGATTCTCTTCATTTAAATTCTCGCTTAAAATATTTTTAATTTCTTTTATATTTGAGATAGTACTATTTTTATCAGATTTTTTCCAAATTATTTTTTCTGGATTTTCATATTTTGGTGAATTAATATAATAATCAAGTTCTCCATCATTATATAAATCATTTATTTCACCATAATGAGTTATTCTTTCTATTATTATTTTTCTTATCTTTTTAATAATTTCATCAGAAAAAATATCTGTATTTTTTAAATATTTTTTTATAAAATATATTTGATCTTCTTCTTTTTGTAATTTAATATATTCTTTATTAAACCAATTTAATTTTTCTATATTAAATACTGCTCCACCTTTTTGTATTTTTGAAATATCAAATATATTTATTATTTCATCTAGACTATAAATTTCTCTTTCACCTCCTGGATTAAATCCTAAAAATACTAAAAAGTTAATCATTGCTTCTTTTAAATAACCTTCTTCTTCATAATATTCCAAAGATACTGTTTTTCCATGTTTTCTTTTTGATAATTTTTCTTTTTCTTTTGATAATATTAAAGGTATATGAGCATATTTTGGCAAAACTCTTTCATTTATAGCCTCCCATATCAATATTTGTCTTGGTGTATTTGATATATGCTCTTCTCCTCTTATTATACAATTAACACCCATTATTATGTCATCTACAACATTAGAGAAATGAAAAATAGGTTCTTCTAAACTTTTTGCTATTATAAAATCTCCTAAATCTTTTGTGTTTATAGAAATATTTCCACGAATTAAATCATTAAAAGAAATTATTTTATTTGGATTTTTGAATCTTATAACTTCTTTCCTCTCACCACTTTCTTCTTTTGAAATATAAGCTTTACCTTCTTTAATTAAAGTTTCTAGGTATTTTTTATGTATAGCAAAATTTTCTGATTGTTTTTTTGTTTCATTAAAATCAATTTCAAGCCATTTAACCGCCTTCAAAATTCCTTCTGTATATTCTTCTTTATTTCTATCTTTGTCTGTGTCTTCTATTCTTAAAATAATTTTACCTTTTTTTTGCTTTGCATATATATAATTAAATAATGCAGTTCTAGCTCCTCCAATATGTAAAAATCCAGTTGGACTAGGTGCAAATCTTACTATTAAATCATCTTCTTTTTTTGTCATATTTAATAGAATATATCATATTTATAATAATTAATAAATAATATATTAATTTATACCTAAATTGATTTCAAAAATTAAAGAATTTTCAAAATATGATATCATAAATACATGACTCAAAAAGAAGCTTTACATATTTTAAAAATGGGACATTCTGTGTTTTTAACAGGAGCGGCAGGAACTGGTAAAACTCATTTATTAAATGAATATATTGATTATTTAAAAAGTAAAAATCTAAATATAGCAATAACAGCTTCAACAGGAATAGCAGCAACACATATAGGAGGACAAACTATTCATTCTTGGAGTGGTATAGGAATATATGACAATTTAAATGATTTTAATTTAGATAAAATATTGCAAAATGAAAAATTATTTAATAAATATAAAAAGATAAAAGTTCTAATTATTGATGAGATTTCTATGTTGCATGGTTCAAAACTTAATATGATAAATACTTTATTCAAAAAGTTTAGAGATAATAATTTAGCTTTTGGTGGAATACAAGTTATTTTTTGTGGAGATTTTTTTCAATTACCTCCAGTTATAAAAAACAAAAATGATATAACAAATGACTTTGCTTTTAATAGTAATTCTTGGCAAGAATTAAATCCTATAATTTGTTATTTGGAAGAAAATTATAGACAAAAAAATAATTCTTTAGTAGATTTATTAAATAATATTCGTTTAAATAAAAACAAAGATGAAGTTTTATCATTATTAAATAAATTTATTACAAAAAAGAGCGAGGAAGATATTTTAAAATTATATACACACAATGTAAATGTTGATGAAATAAATGAAAAAAAATATAACTCATTAAGTAATAAATTAAAAGAATATTCTTTTGAAATGTTTCAAAAAGGCAAAAAAAAATATATAGATATATTAAAAAATAATTGTTTAGCAAAAGACATAATTAAATTAAAAATAGATACAAAAATTATATTTATTAAAAATAATAAAGATAAAAAATATCAAAATGGAACACTTGGAACAGTTATAGATTTTGATAAAAATCAAAATCCTATAGTAAAGATTTTTACTGGTGAAAAAGTAGTAGTTTTGAGAGAATCTTGGCAATATTTGGATGAAAATGGTAAAGTTTTAGCTGAAATATTTCAATTCCCTATTAAATATGCTTGGGCTATTACAATACATAAATCACAAGGTATGACAATTGATAAAGCTGAAATAGATTTATCAAACGCTTTTGGAACTGGTATGGGTTATGTAGCATTATCTAGATTAAAAACATTAGAAAATATTAATCTTATTGGTATTAATGAAAATGCTTTGTTTATAGACGAAAATATAATAAAAATAGATAAACTATTTAAAGAAAAATCCATTAAAGCAAGATATGCTTTATCAAAATATCTAGATGACAAACAAATAGCCAAAAAAGAATTGATTAAAAAGCAAGAAGATTTTATTTTGAATTCTGGTGGAGATATGTTTTAATAATTAAAAATAAGTTTTACACAATCGTATTATTATGATATATTGATTTTGGTAAAAATATTTTTTAACACTTAAAACAAATTAAAAATGATTAGTTTTTTCAAAAAACTTTTTAAAAAAGAAAAAAGAAAAGAACAAACAAAAGAAGAATTAATAAAATCTTTGAATCGTGATTATGCTTATATTGCTGATTTTTTTGGAGATAAAATAAATTCTGAATTATCTAAATTACCTGTTTCTGAACGAAAGAAAAAAGAATTAGAAATTATTGATAAAATGTGTAGTGACATAGAAGAAGTTCGGTTAACAATGTTAATTCCTAGTCCAGATATTTATAGTTTATACGGTTTACTAGAAGAACGAAATATTTCAAAAAAACAATATGATATTTTGAAAAGATTTAAAATTGTTCTTATTTGTTGTATAACAGAAAGAGATAGAATAGAAGATCTTTTAGTACAAAATGAAAATGAATGGAAGAATTAAATTCTATATTATTAAATATAAAAAGATTAGAAAATCGTATTTTAATCATTAAATGGAAAATTGATTCTATTAAAAAAATTAATTCTTTTGAATCAAAAGAACAAATAAAACCTCTTTTAGAAGAGAAATCTAAAATAAAAGAAGAATTAAACTTTTATTATAGAATTTTATTTGAATTAAAAAACAAAGACCAATAAAAAGGTCTTTTTTATTTTACAATATATAAATCTTGTTTATATTGAGATATACCAACATATTCAACAAAACTCTCCTCCTCTTCTCCTATATTCAAAATATTTTCATTATTTTCTAATTTTGAATTTTCTCTTTTTTGTATAAAATTACATATTTTTTCAAATTTATTACAATTTTTACAACCTTCACCTTCAACAATTTCATTATTACATTTGAAATTATTGTTTTCATTTTTTAATTTTTTAATCTCTTTTCCTATATTTATTATTTCTTCTTTTATTAAATAAACTTTTTTTATAAACTCAGCGTCTATTTTTTTTATTTCTAATGAATTATTATGTTCGATTATTTTTTTATTTTCTGAATCTAAATACCAATAAGCCATTTCACTTACTTTATATTTTTTCTTAATATCTAATTCTGTTATTAATAAATAATATATAGGCAATTGAAAAGAATCTTCTTTTTCTTCATTTTTTCCAGTTTTGAAGTCTATTATTCTTATAGAATTATCTTTTTCTAGATATTCTAACCAATCTATAGCTCCAGTCAATATTAAATTATTTTCTATATCTATTGGAAAATGTGGATTAAATCCATTATGTAAATCTCTGTTCCAAAAATATTTTTCTGGTATAACTTTATTAATTAAAATCATTGTGTCTTTCAAAATATTTTTCATTATTTTAAGACCTCTTTCAAAAAATTCATTTTCTTCTTCTTTATTTTTAAATCCACCTTTTTTACCAGTTAAACTATCAAAATTATTTTTATAATTATTAATTAAATTATTTTTGATATATAGTTCTCTATTCGTTGTTTCTATTTCTTTTAATGGTTCAAGAGTATTATGAATAGCGATACCCAAACTCAAATAAGGAGAAACAATATTTATTTTTCTTTTAGAAATTGGATCTTTAAAGATATTTTTTAAAAAATATAACCTTTTACATGATAAAAAATCATTTATAGAAGAGTGAGAAAGCCATATAGCTGTATAAGGGTCATATGCCATAATTTTATAGATTATTATTAATTATATCATTTTCAAATGAGAGTATACCATTTATATTATTTTGATATTTTGATAAATCTATTTTTTGTAAAATAATTATATTTTTAATCATCTTAAAAGTATTTATTATTAATTTTATAAAATCATTCCACTCTTCTTTTGAAATATCTTTTTTGAAATCTATAATAATTTCAGAGATTTTATCATCGTCAACAAAACAAATTTTACCTTGCTTTACTTCTTTATTTTTATATCGTTTACTATTTTCTATTAAAATCTTATAAAACATTAATTGTTGTTTATAATTATGTTTTTTAATATTAACATAATCTTCTCCTTCTTTTGATTTTTTGTAGCTAAAATCTTTTAATTCTTTACCGGTTTTGAAGTCTATAACTTCTACATAATCATCTTCTAAAAATAATATATTATCTATTTTTCCAGTTAATTCTGCATTATTCAAAACAACTCCTTCATTTTTAAAATCTACTTCTACTTTAGAATTTTTTGCATTTAAATGAATTTCTTCTTTTTTTATTTTATAAAAATTATTTAATTTATCTATACCTTTTTTAATTAAATCTTCTTCATCTTTTTGTAAGAGTCTCTCTTTTTTGATTTCTTCTTCAAAAACTTTCTGAATTTCTTTTAAAATTTTATTTTCATCTTTTATTTTTAGAAAGGCAATATTTTTATAAATATGTTCTAGTGTTTTGTGTATAGAAGAACCATAAATAGAAGATAGAGTTTTTGATTTTGGAAATCTTAATAAATTTTGTTCTAAGAATAATTTAGGACCACCTTTTGTTATATCAAGAAAGTTATTTAAATGTGTTGGTGAAAGTTTGTAATTTTCTAA
Source organism: uncultured Candidatus Saccharibacteria bacterium (assembly GCA_964655555.1). GTDB lineage: Bacteria > Patescibacteriota > Minisyncoccia > Phycocordibacterales > UBA5272 > UBA5272. The sequence goes on from CAZZNF010000002.1 coordinate 37,428, forward strand.
AAGATTTTCAAGTAAAGCTTTTTCATTTTTAGAAAATGGTGGAATATTATAAATTTTTAGTCCATTTTTTAAGTCAATATTTTCTATTTTGATATCAGAAGACTTTAATAAATTCTCTTCTTTTATTTCAATCAAAAAAGGAACTATATTGTCAGAATGTGTAATATATATAGTATGTTTTGCTCTTGTAAGTCCAACAAAAAAAAGTCTAATAAAATCATCTTCATTATCAGATTTTCTAGAATAAGGCATATTCATTGGTAGTGGTATTTTATTATTTTCTTTTCTGTTTTTCCATATATTTTCGTTACTTGCAAGCAAAAAAACATATTCAAATTCAAGACCTTTTGATTTATGTACTGTCATTAAAGATATTGCCTTTTTGTCTCCAATAAAATTTGTCTTATTTAAAAGAGCTACATCATAATCTTTATGTAATTTGATAAAGTCTTTCAGATCAGAAACTAATAATTTTTCTCCTTTTTTGAATTCACGAAGAGCATAAATAAAAACTCTTAAACTTGAAAGAAAATGAATATATGAAGCTAAGTTTTTTTCCATTACATTTTTTCCAAAATAAAATTCTTTATAATTTGAAACAAAATTACTTTTCATTTTTAATATAGAATTTTCTTTATTATTTTCATAATTGTCATCATATTCATTTTCTAAAATTTCAATATCTTTACTGCCTATCAAAATATCCAATATTATTTCAAGTGAAGTAGTTTTTGATAAAACAGAAAGCTCTATTATAAATTCTGCAAAATCTTTTATTTTTTTATTGTCTGATTTTAACATAATATCAAGCCAAGATTTTTTTTCTTTATAAGCTTTTACAGATACTTCCCATATTAAAATTTTATCTATATCTAAAAATTCATAAGAAAGTATTTCTGAAAGTAAAGCATCTCTATCTTCTTCTTTGTTTTCAGAAATACATTCTAATAAATTACAAATTTTTATGAGTGATTCAATATGGATTTGATCAAAAACAGATTCTTTTCTTTCGTAATTAAAAGCTACATTTTTAGCTTCTAAATAAGGTAATAATTCTTGTATATTATCGTGTTTGCGAGATATTACAACTATTTCATTTGGATCTACACCTTTCTCTATTAAATTATTTATTTCTTTTGCAATAAATAAATATTCTTTTTCTTTTTCATCAAAAGAATTTAAATATACATCACCTTCTTTTAATTTATTATTTTTGGAAGTAAGATCTTTAATTAGATTTTTATCTATTTTTGTAAGTCTTTCATTTGCTTTTTCTATTATTTTTTTTGCAAAATCTAATACTTTTTGTGTAGATCTATAATTGTCTGTTAATACAATTGTTTTTACATCTTTATAAGAATTTTTGAAGTGAAAAATATTATTTAATTCTGCTCCTTGAAATTTGTAAACTGATTGATCATCATCACCTACTACAAATATTTCTGGTCTTTTTTCTAAAACTTCATTTTTTGTTATTGATTCTATTAAACTAAGTTGTGCTAAATTTGTATCTTGAAATTCATCTACAAGAATATATTGATAAGTTTCTTCTATTTCGGCTCTTAAAGTATTATTGTTTATTAATTTATCTTTTACATAAATTATCATATCATTAAAATCAAAATAACCTTGTTTCCATAATTCATTTTGATATTCTTTGTAAATATTTACAAGACTTTTTAATTTTTCTATATATCTTTCTTCTTTGAATTTTAATTCATTATTTTCATTTTTTTCAAATAATTTTGCTTTTGCTTTTGATAAATTATTATTTTCAATTTCTTTTTCTAAAAATTCTCCAAAATACTTTCCTAATTCTGTATTTGATTTCAAAAATTCAAATTGAAGTTCTTTGAATCTCTCTTTAGAAGATTTTGACCTCAAATCTTCTGGAACTTTTTCTAAAATATAATTGAGTTTTTTTAAGTCTTTTTCATTATTTTCTAATTTTTCTAAAACTTGTTTTGGATTAAGTCCAGCTTCTTTGAAGTTTTTAATTCTCTCTTTAACATCTTTGAAATAAGAAAAACCTCTTTCAGAATGATAGCCAAAAAGTTTATTTCCATATTTTATTTTTCTAAAAATATTTTCTAATATTTCATTTTGTTTTAATTCTGATATAGGTTCAAATCTGTGAGTATCAAAAAAGTATTCAGAATATTTTGATATTATTTCAGTACAAAAAGCATGAAAAGTAAAAATATTTACCTTATAAGCTGTACTACCAATAATCTTTATAAGTCTATCTAACATATTTTGACTTGCTGAATCAGTAAATGTTAAACAAAGAATTTCATCTGGTTTTGCTAGATTTTTGTCTATTAAATTTGCTATACGAAGTGAAATTATTTCTGTTTTACCACTACCAGGTCCAGCAACAACAAGTACTGGACCATCTAAAGAGTCTACGGCTTTTTTTTGTTCTTTATTTAATTCTTTGTAACGAGTTTCAAAATTATTCATAATATTAAATTATAACATTTTTAACAATAATTATTTAATAAAAATAATTAAGATTAGCTTGACTTTTCTTTTATTTGTGATAATATTTAATTTGAAAATTCTTTATTAATTAACTTTTAAAATTTTTTTTATGAAAGGATTAGAAAAACCTTTTTCTAAACAATTAGACTCAAAAAAAGAGACTTCTAAATTAGAATCAAAAAAAGAAACTTCTAATTTATCCTCAAGAAAAGAGTCTTATAATTTAGATTCAAGAAAAGAATCTTTTAGGCCAAAAACAGAAAAAATAGCTCCAAAAGAAGAAGAAAAGCTTCAATATGTAGCATTTCCTTGGATTTTTGGAGGAATAATATTATTTGCTGTTTTATTCTCTTTCTTTTTAAATTATGGCAATCATTTTCTCAATTCTTGGTGGGGATTATTTTTAATAGTTCCTGTTCTAATTTTTATAGGAGTTTATAAAAATAAAAAGAAAAAATATTAAAAAATAAGATTACAATATTTAATTTATAAAAACACTTTTTAGGAAGTGTTTTTTTGTTGCACAAAATAATATTTTGTGTTATAATGATAATAGTTTTTAGGTTTTTTCAATATTGAATTTTCTTTTAATTATTTTTGAGAGAAAGAAACAAATCTGAAATTGAATTATTTTCCAAATAGGAAAAATAACATTTTCAAAAAGAAGGAGGTATGAGTAAACTATATTACCTCCTTTTCTTTTTTCTAAATTTAAAAATTTTTAATTATAGATAAATTTATTTTTTATCTGTATTCTTTTTTGGTTTCTTTTTTTCTTTTCTTTGTGAAAAATTTCCTTTTGCCATATATTTTATTTATGTTTAAAATAATTATATCACATTATTTACAAGTTTTTGATAAAGTATAGCCAGCTTTCAAAGCTTCTTCTTCAGTATTAAAAAATATCTTATTTTCTTCTTTTATTGTAGATTTACAATTAAAGAAGTAATATTTTTTACCTCTTTTGCTCGCATAAATGTATTTTATTGTGTTTTTATTGTTTTTTAAAAAAGAATAATTTGACTTTTCATAAATTATATTGTCTTTTATTAATAATTTATTTTGTTCTTTTATTTTGTATATTAAAAATAAAGAAATGATTAAAAGAGTTATGAAAATAGAAACTAATTCATAAGAATTAAGTTCTCTATTGATTTTTTTGATTGTTTCTGTTATACTTTTATCCATAATATTAATAATTATATACTAAAAATATGGCAACAAGGAAAGCTGCGGGAACAGCTAAAAATCTAAGAGATAGTAATCCTAAATATTTAGGTCTTAAAAAAGGATCTGGAGAATCAGTAATTGCTGGAAATATTTTATTAAGACAAAGAGGTACAAAGTTTTTAGCTGGGAAGAATGTAGGAATTGGTAAAGACCATACTTTATTTGCATTAAAAGAAGGTAAAGTTAATTTTTCTAAAAAAAGACAAGTAAAATTTAATAATAAAGAAATATACAAAAAGGTTATTAATGTAATATAAAAACCCCCTATTTGTAATAGGAGGTAATTAGAAGATAAATTGTATTATTTCTTTAAATCGATTTTTATATTGTATTTATCACAATATTTTCGCCATCTTTTTTCTGAACAAGTATCTTCTTGTTTTATTTTTAAATAAGGATTTGAAACAGCACAAACTCCACAAACAGATTCAAAATTTATTACCCCCTCTTTCTTTGAAGAAACCATTAATCTGTGTATTGTAAAACCAGGAGGTAAAAAATCTGTTTTTTTATCTAAATCTAAAAGAGAATTTAATTTAAAATTTGCTAAAGAGTAAGAATTGTTTATATTGGTTACAAATAATCTTACTAAAGATTTATTATTCGGTAGATTTTTACTAAAACAAACGGGACAAAAAAAACATATATTTATATAATTATCCATAAATAAATAATTTAAAAGTTAAAGAATATATACTTTTAATATTATACCATAATATTAATATTTTTGCAAATGTTTATTTAACGAGTATTTTAAAGGTTTTTTCTATATTTTTTGAAATTATTTTTATTTGATATTGACCTATTTTTTTTATAGGATTTTTACTTAAAATAATTTGATTTTTATCTAATGATATTTTTGTTTTTTTGAATAAAGCTTCTAGAATATCTGTTTCTTTTATTTGTGAAAACAAAGAACCATTTTTTTCTTTATTTTTTATTTCTATTTCTAAAAATCCATTACTTTCTTTATTCAAAAGTTCTTCTAATTCATTTATAAATTTTAAAAAATTATTTGTTTTGTTTTCTAATTGTATTTCTTTTTCTTTATTTTCTAAATTTAATTTTTTAATAGCTTGTGGTGTAGCGATGATAGCTTGTTTTTTGGGAATTAAAACATTTGTAGCAAAACCATCTGCAACTTCTTTTATTTCACCTATTTTGCCTTGTTTTGCTACATTTTGTATAAAAATGACTTTCATATTATTTAATTATATCAAAAGATGTATAATATATAAAGTAGTACATTAAAATTTTTTTATGAAATTAAATAAATTATCTTTTGAAGAAATTAGATTTTTTATAAGCTATAAACCGCTCTTATATCAAGATGAATTTCTTAAAAGCTTTTTATCTACTGATGAGAATTTTTTTATAAAAAACAAAAAGTTATTATTTAATAAAATAGAATACATACAAGATAAATGTAAACATAATTATAGAAGATATTATAAAGATTCTTCTGTAACTTATTTTAGAAGTTTTTTTGTAAAAATATCGAGCGAATGTATGCTTTGTGGAAAAAATCTATTATAACTTCTCTTTTTGATATTGAGAGAAGTTTTATTTTTTATTTTTAAATAATTTTATTGCAGATTTTAATTGTTCATCTATAACTTTTCCATTATTATCTAATTTAATTTGTAAAGATGAAGTAGCTATTATATCAGGACTTATACCATTTTCTGAAATATTTATACCATTTGGAGTAAACCATTTAGCTACTGTTATTTTAATATCAGAATTGTCAGAAAGTTTAATAAGTTCTTGAACACTACCTTTTCCAAAAGTTTTTTCTCCTATAATTGTAGCAACATTATTATCTTTTAATGCTCCAGCTAATATTTCTGAAGCTGAAGCAGAACCTCCGTCAACTAAAATTGCTATTTTTCTGTATTGGTGTTCTTTAAAATAATTGTATCCTTTTGAATAGTCTATTATGTCTCCTGTTGATTTTTTGTTTTTTTCAATAACAACAACTTTATCTTTTTCTAAAAAGAATGATGCAATATCTATAGCTGATGTTAAATATCCACCACCATTACCTCTTATATCTATCATTAAATATTTAAAATTAGATGCTAAAAACTTATTTAATTCTATTTGAAATCTAGGACCAGAATCTTGTGTAAAAGAATTAAAATGTATAACATAAACACCATCTATTACCTCACTTTCTAATATTGGTATTTGTATCTCAGCTCTTTTTATAGATAATTTTTTTATATTTTTAGTATCATTATCTAAAACTTCTAAATTAACAATAGTATTAATTTCTCCTCTTATTAAAGAAACAACATCTTCAATAGAATAAGATTCTACATTTTCATCATTTACTGAAATTATTAAATCTCCTGATTTAAGTCCAGACAATTCTGCTGGAGTGTTTTTCAAAACAGACATTATTACTGGTTTTTTGTTTAAATAATTTATCATAGCTCCAATACCACCAAAGCTACCTTTCAAATCTGCTTCAAATTGTTCCGATTCTTTTGGTGTAAAAAATTGTGTATAAGGATCATTATATGCATTTACAAAACCTTTTATCATTCCATAATCTAAATCAGATTGTGTAGGTGCTTTATAATCATTTTGCCAAGATATAAAATTATTATTTATAATAGTTTTTACTTCATTTAATAGTTTATTTACATTTATTTTTTCTTCTGTTTTGTTTGTATTTGCTGCTAAAATATTTGTAGAAGAAGTAATAGCAAAAAAATAACCTATTAAAAAAAACAATAAAGCTCCTAGTCCCAAAGATAAATATTTCTTTTCATTTTTTGAAAAACTTTTTAAGAATGGTTTTTTCATATTTTGACATTATAACACAAGTTAAATATTTTTTATTTATATGATATAGTTTTATATATGAAAAACATTAAATTATACAATACCTTATCAAGAAAAAAAGAAGATTTTATATCAATTAATAAGGATATAGTAAAAATTTACACTTGTGGGCCAACTGTATATCATTATGCGCATCTTGGTAATTTAAGAGCTTATATATTTGCAGATATTTTAAATAATACTTTAAAACAATTTGGTTATAATATAAAGCATCAAATAAATATCACTGATGTTGGACATTTGGTTTCTGATGATGATAATGGAGAAGACAAAATGGAAAAAGGAGCAAAAAGAGAAGGAAAAAGTGTTTTAGAAATAGCAAAATATTATACTGATGCTTTTTTTAGAGATTTAACAGAATTAAATATTGATAAAAATAAATTTATTTGGACAAAAGCTACAGATTATATAAAAGAACAAATAGAAATGATAAAAAAATTAGAAGAAAAAGGATATACATATAAAACTAGTGATGGTATTTATTTTGACACTTCTAAATTTTCAAGATATACAGAATTAGCGCATATTGATATAAAAGGTTTACAAAAAGGTAAAAGAATAGAAGACAAAAAAGATGAAAAGAAAAATAAAACGGATTTTGCTCTTTGGAAATTTTCAAAAGTAAATGAAAAAAGACAAATGGAATGGGAATCACCCTGGGGAGTTGGTTTTCCTGGTTGGCATATTGAATGTTCTAGTATGAGTAGAGCTATACTTGGTGATCATATAGATATTCACACAGGTGGAATAGATCACATACCAGTTCATCATACAAATGAAATAGCTCAAAGTGAATGCTCTCTTGATGATGATCAAAGATTTGTAAATTATTGGATGCATGTGAATTTTTTGAATTTTGATAAAGAAAAAATGAGTAAAAGTACTGGAGATTTTTTGAGACTAGAAAGTTTGAAAGAAAAAAACATTTCTCCTAACACTTATAAATATTTACTTTTAATGACTCATTATAGAAAAGAATTAAGATTTTCTTGGGAATCATTGGATGCCGCTAATATTGCCTTTCAAAAATTAAAAAATAAAATAAATGATATAAGATTAAATATAAAAAAAGAAGATGAAATAATTAAAGAAAATTTTTCAAAAAAAGCAGAAAAATATAAAAATGAATTTATAAATGCAATGTCTGACGATTTAAATACTTCAATAGCATTATCAAAAATCTGGATTATGCTAAAAGATAAAGATATTAAAAATATTGAAAAATACTCTTTAATAGTAATATTTGACAATTACTTAGGTTTAGGTTTATTAGAATTTGATTCTAATAATTAATCATATAAATAAGGCCTATTTATAGATATTAACTTTATCCACTTCTATTTTATTTGTATAGAGTAGGTTAATTTTGTTAAAATACAAAATATGTTAACAGGACAAGATTTATTAAAACAAGAGAATAAAAATAAAATATTTAAAAAAGATTATACAAGTAAAAAAGTATTTTCTAATTTTGAGGAAATTTCTTCTCTTAGAATACCTCCGCAAGATTTAGAAGCAGAGAAAGCATTTTTAGGATCATTATTACTTTCTCCAGATTCTTTTTTTGAAGTAGTAAATATAATAACAAAAAATGATTTTTATTCTGAAAAACATAAAATAATTTTTGAAACTATATTAGAATTAGTAAATAAAAAAGATCCTATAGATTTACTTACTGTTTCTTCAAGATTAAGAGAAAAAAAAGAAATAGATCAAATAGGAGGTGTTGAGTATTTATCTAATCTATTAAGCGTTGTAGGTTCTGCTTCTAATATTCTTTATTATGCAGAAATAATAAAAAAGAAATCAACATTAAGAAAATTGATTACTGCTAGTAATCATATTGGAGAATTTGCATTTAAAGAAGAAGAAGAATTAGATAATATTTTGGAAGAGGCTCAAAGAAAAATCTTTGAAATAACTTCAGGGTTAAATACTCAAAGCAATATAGCTAGTATGAAAGATTTAGGTGAAGAAACAATAAATAGATTTATACATTTAGCAGAAAATCAACATGAAGTTCGTGGAGTTCCTAGTGGTTTTAGAGATCTTGATAATAAATTATCAGGATTTCAAAAATCAGATTTAATAATACTAGCTGCTCGACCTTCTGTTGGTAAAACTTCTCTTGCTCTTGATTTAGCTCGTAATGCTGCTGTTAAAAATGGTGTGCCTACTGTTATATTTTCTCTTGAAATGAGTAAGCAACAGCTTGTAGATAGAATGCTTTCAGCAGAAGCACAAGTTGATGGTTGGAAACTGCGAACTGGAAAATTAAATATGGAAGAAGAAATATCAAGACTTCAAGAAGGTATGCATAAACTTATGCAAGCACCTATTTTTGTAGATGATAAACCTGCAAATACTGCAATGAATATGCGATCAGTATTACGAAAAGTAAGTCATGAAAAACAAATTGGACTCGTAATAGTAGATTATCTACAACTTATGGGTACAAGTAAAAGTTATGACAATATGGTAAATCAAGTAACAGAAATCTCTCGTTCACTCAAAGGACTTGCAAAAGAGTTTAATGTGCCTGTGATTGCCCTTTCTCAACTTTCTCGTGCTGTAGAGTCTCGTGGAGGAAAGCCTCGTCTATCAGACCTTCGTGATTCTGGATCTATTGAACAAGATGCGGATGTGGTAATACTAATTCATCGCGAAGATAAATATGGTGAAAATAAAGAAAATGCAGATAAAAAAAATATTGTAGAAATACTCATAGAAAAGCATAGAAATGGTCCGACTGGTATAGTAGAATTATACTTTGACAATAAAAAGACTTCATTTCTTTCTATTGAAAAAAATGAATTTGGAGATTTTCAAATGCCGAATATTGATAATAGTGTGGATTTTTAAAAAATATGAACCCTTCTGAAAAATTACAAGAATTATTTTTAAAATTCCCTGGTATTGGTCCAAAGCAAGCAGCTAGATTTGTCTATTATCTTTTAAGGACTAAAAATGAATATAAAAGTGAATTAGCAAAAAATATAGAAGCTTTAAAAGATTCTGCAAATATTTGTAAAAGATGCTTACGAGTATATAGTAATAATAAAAATATCTCTCCATTAAATAATACTGGCTTATGTGATATATGTGCTAATCCAAATAAAGACAATCAAAAATTAATGATAATAATAAAAGAGCTTGATATAGATGCAATAGAAAAGACAGGATTTTATAATGGAAAATATTTTGTACTTGGAAATATATTACCATTTCTCACTGAAAAGCCTAGTGAAGTAATAAATATTCGTGAGCTTGTAAATTTGCTTCACACTAATCTTCAAAATGAAAATAAAGAAGAAAGAATTAAAGAAATAATATTTGCTTTACCTGCTACAGATGAAGGAGAAAATACTATTAATTATTTAAGAAAAACATTATCGCAAATCGTAGGAATAAGTGAAGTTAAGTTATCTACTCTCGCTCGAGGACTTTCTACAGGGCTTGATATAGAATATGTGGATAAAAATACCTTTAAGGAAGCATTTAATCATAGACTATAAAAAAAGCCATGAAAATGGCTTTTTGTTTCAATTCTTTAAAAGAAGAATTTTAAACATTCTCAAAATGAAAATATTCTTCCATAACATTTTTAAATTCTTTTCTTAAATCATCATCAAAATTTCTTGGTAAATGTTCTAAAAAATAATAAAGAGTGATTTCTTCTTTATGATTTTTTGAATAATTATTTAAGAAATTCATTAATTTTGTAGAACAATTAATACTTGAATCAATGTCTAGTATAAATTTTGATAATTTAACATAGAATTTACTTTCTTTGTTTTCTTCTTTTTTAAGTTTTTCAACAGAGCAGATTATTTTATCTAAATCTTCATGCATTCCTATTTCTTTTAAAGAGAATTTTTTATTTTTAAGGATATTTTTGCAAATATTTCTTAAAAGTTGGTCGCTTAGTTTATATTCATTATTTTTTAATATAAAAAAGAACCTTTCTCCTTCTACTTTAAAATCAAGTAAGGCTTCTTTTATAAACTCCTTTTGCAATTCTTTGTTTCTTGTTAATTCTGCTTTGATTTCATCAAAAGTAATAATTTCTAAAATCATTTGTAAGGATTTAATTTGTTAATAATAAAATAATATTTCTATTATATATATTAACACATTTTATAAAAAATAGCAATTATTATATTTTTAATATTTTGATTTCAAAATATGGTTGTCTATGGCCGTTTTTCTTAAAGTATCTTGATTTTGGCATATATTTTACAACTTCTACTGTTTTATGTTTTGCTATATCAATAATTTCAGCATCTATTTTTGAGTTAGACACATAAGGTGTTCCAATTTTTACATCATCTCCATTTGCAATTAAAAGGACATTTTCAAAGGATAATTTATCGCCTACTTTATATTCACCTTTTATTTTTTCAATTTTTAGTTTTGTTCCAACATTTACTTTATATTGTTTTCCTCCTGCCTGTATAACTGCTAGATTAGTCATATATTTCTTAACTTTTTAATTTTTATAAAATTATTTAATAATATAATATTATCATAAATTAGAGTTTTTTGCAAATAAGATTTGAAATAATTTATTTTTCTTCAATATTCACTTTATCAATCAAAATTGGATCTACACTCATCTCATTCTTACCATCTGTTATTTTATATACATCTTTATCTATCTTTTTTAGTTCTTTATATGCCGCATTATAATGATTTACACTTGTATTCATAGCATTACCAAGTTTTTGCATATAATCTTCATATTTTTGTATATGTTTTCCTAGCTCTTCCACTTTCTTTTTTATTTCTTTTGCGCCTTCTTCTATTTTTTGATCTTTAATACCACTCCAAATTAAATGTATAAAAGCAAATATAGATGATGGAGAAACTAAATGTATTCTTTTACTTTTTGCAAAGTCTAGCAATTTCTCAGTATCAACTTTTAAAGATCCATTATTCCCTGCATTAATATCATAATATATAGCTTCACTCGGTATAAACATAAAAGCAAAAGGAGTGGTATTTTCATCTATTTCATTTACATATTTACTTGTTTCTTCTATTCTCTTTTTAATATCTTTTTTGAATTCTTCAGCAAAATACTTTTTATCTTCATCATTTGTTGCATCTATACATCTACGATAATTATCTATTGAAAACTTTGAATCAATAGGTAAAAATTTATCTTTCATATTTATAACAGCATCGACAACTTCACCATTTTTAAATCTATATTGCATTTGATATTGTCCAGCTAAATAATTTGAAAGTATTAATTCAAGAGAAGATTCACCCCAATTTCCTCGTTGTTTTTGATTAGTTAAAACTTTTTCTAGATTTGAAAGTTGTTCTGTCATACTTAAAACCTGTTTACTACCTTCTTTCACTTCTACAACACTTTTGTCCACATTATTAAGTTTTTCATTTATGTCATTAATTAGTTTTTGTGATGCTTCAAATTGATATTTAACATTTTCATGCATATCTTTTTGTCCTGAATAGATTTTTTGATCAAGTTCTCGCCTGGTTTCGCGAATGTCCGTCTTAATATCATCTTTCAAAGTTTTTAAAGTTTCTGAAATCAAAAAAAGTTCCTGATTATTATCTTTTTTATTTATTTTTTTATTAAAAGAAACTAAAAAAATAATAATTCCAATAAGTAAAACTGCAATAATAACTATTAAAATTAAAGATAATGAGGTCATATTTATAAATTATAACATATTATAAATTTATTAAAATTATGTTATAATTGCTATATAATTAAATAAATAAACTTATGCAAGAACAAATTAAATCTGAACTTAAAAAATCAATGATAGAGAAAAATATGGAAAGAGTAAATGTCATTCGTATGCTTATGGCTAGCCTTACAAATGAATTAGTATCTCTTGGAAGAGTGCCTACAGATGTTCTTTCTGATGAAGAAGTGTTAAAAGTATTAAAAAGAGAAGTGAAAAAAAGGAGAGATAGTATTGATCAATATACAAATGCAAATCGTCCTGAACTTGCAGAAGATGAAAAAGCTGAAATGATAATCATCGAAGAATTCTTACCAGAAATGATGAGTAAAGAAGAAATTACAAAAAGAATTTCTGAAAAATTAACTAATGAACCAATTGATATATCTAAAAAAGGACAATTTATGGGAATGCTTATGAAAGAATTAGGTAATACTGCAGATGCTTCTATAGTTAAAGAAATCTTAGATGAATTGATTAAATAAATTATTATTCAATTTCAATTTTAGAGATTACTATATTATTATTTTTATCATCTCCCCAAATTACTAAATACCCTTTTCCAGTATAATTATAAATATTGAAATCTTTTTTATTTTTTATAATGACATCAAAATAATTAACATTATCAGTAGAAGGCAATCCTTCACCTCTTAAGTCATATAATAATTCCATATTTTCATTATATATATCAACAAAAAAGACATAAGGATTTAATATATAATTAGTACTTAATTTTCCTTTTATTATAGTGTCTTCTTTGAGTATGTTATTTTCTTCTTTTACTTTTATATTATCAAATTCAAAATCAATTGCTGTTGTATTTTCTTCTGATAAATTAATATAATTATTTGTATTTTTTAATAAAGGTTCTTCTGTTTTTATAATAGTATATGGTTTGGACCATACTGGAACATTTCCATTTTTTATTTTATTAATATGAATCATTAGATTTTTATTAGAATTTTTGAATAATAAATTGTATATTTTGTATTTTAATGGTATTTTTCTTGCTTCATTTTTTGTTAAAGAAGAAAGTTCTTTATTAAAAGATAATAATAATTTCGGATTAAAAAAATTTATTAAAAAAAAGAGTAGCCAAATAATAGCTATTATAACAATGATTTGTAGAATTCTTTTTAAAAGATTTTTAAAAAATTTCTCCATATATAAATTATATCATGATATTTTCTTATACAAAATTATATATAATTGCTATTAATATAATTAAAATAATTATTCTTCCAAAATTTTTCATTGGTTGATTTGTATTAGGAAATATATTCATTATGATTTAAAGATTATCCAAATAGCAGCTGCTCCGATTATTGAATATATAATATATGGCAGATTTGGATAAAAAGCATTTAATAAAACTAAAAAATTCAAATCTTTATGTATAAATCCTCCAAGACCCATTAAAGCATAATTTAATCCTCCTATAATCAGTAATATTCTTGCAAGTCCTGACATATGTTTACAAATCTTTACCTATTTTTTCTTCTAATTCTTTTAATTCATTTTCGACAACTTCTTCCCATGATTTTTCAGAAGATTCATCTTCTAAAGCTTTTAATTTTGCTTTAAAGTTTATATATAAAGGATATATTAATTCTGGATCAGATTCTAACATTTCTATAAATTCATTTTTATAATCATCTGGTAAATATTGTAAACCATCAAAAAAAGCACGAGTTTCATCAAATGACAAATCTGATTTATAAAGAATATTTTTTATTTTAGTATTTAAATCTTCCTCGATATTTTGAGTCATATTTTTGTATATACATATAATAACATAATAAAATTAAAAAATTTTTTTTTATCCACAGTATTCTAAAATTCTATTTTATTTAATTTTATTTGCTATATGTGTATTCAAAACCATTATATTAATATAATTATCAATATTAACTGGACATTTTTTATTATATTTTTCAAAAATCCTTTCTGTATTTAAAGATGATAATTTTTCTAATAAATTATCTTTTATTAACTCATTATTATTTTTTTTAATATTTATTTTTTCCATAATTTTTATAAATTAACATCTAATAATACTTTTTATTTATATATTATAACTTAATAAATAAAAATAAATCAACTAGAAAAATATTTTTTTTGTGTTGAAATATGTTTTTGAGAAAAGAACTTTTTATGCTATATTTTTACTATTGCCAGATCGTCTAAAGGTAGGACAGCGGCCTTTGAAGCCGTGAATCTTGGTTCGATTCCAAGTCTGGCAGCAA
>CAZZNF010000003.1:0-21357 GCA_964655555.1 uncultured Candidatus Saccharibacteria bacterium
TTGATGCTTATTATAATAAAGCTGTGACAGCAAGAGAAGTTTTAAAAATGCAATTTGAAAAAGCTTTTGAAAAAGTTGATGCTATTCTTACTCCTACTAGTCCAATATTTCCTTGGAAATTTGGTGAAAAAAATGACCCACTTTCAATGTATTTAGCAGATATATTTACAGTACCAGCAAATATTATTGGAGCTCCAGCTATTTCAATACCAACCACAAAAAGAAATGAAGTAAATAAAAATAATCTTCCAATGTCTATACATTTAGTTGGTAATCTTTATGAAGATAAAAAGTTATTTCAAATAGCTAAAGATATAGAGCACAAAATACAAAATAGTTAAAAGATTTTGATATTATGATATAATTTTAGCATAATACAGATATGCCTTCTTTTAATTTCGACATAATATTTAATGCAGTATATACATTTTTTTTAGCAATTAGATATGTTTTTTTATTTTGGATTTTAGGTATTGATAAAAATCTTTATTTAGAAGATCATAAAGCTGATTTTTGGGACGGTTTAAGAGATTTAGGATGGATTAAACCAACAGAAAACAATTTATTTAATGATAAAAATGTTATTTATTTAGGAGATATACAAAATAAAGATGTTATAAATTTAAATATAGAAACAAAAAATAATGATTTATCTTGGTTTGATATTCTTAAAGAAAGACTTTTTGGTATAAAAAGTCATCACATATATAGTAATTCTGATACAAATTTTGGTATTAATCCTCAAAATATAAACTATACAATTGATAATACAAATCAATTACCATGGTTTTTTAATTTAAAATTCTCTATACAAAATAGTATTTTATCTTTTTTTTCTGACATATTATCAGTACTTTCTTTATTTACAATACTTATATTAATATTTGCAATAATAAAGTGGTTTTATATAATAACAGCACCAATTTTTGAAAAGAAACAAAAAATAAAAGAAGAATTATTAAAAAAAGAAATAGAAGAAAATCAAAAATATATTGACCCAAGTATTTTTAATGAGAAAAAAAATACAGAAAATATAAAAATAGAAAACGCAGAAAATATTCTAAATAAAGAAGAAACAATAAAAGAACATTTTGATTCTAAAGAAGAAAATATTGAAGAAAAATCAGATTTCAATACTTTATTAAACTATAAAACAAAAAACAGTTTAACTAAAAAAGAAAATACAATAGTAAAAATAGATCATAATAATTCTATAAAAGATATTTTGAAAAGAAAAATAGAAGAAAATAATCAAAAAGAAGAAACTTTTTTAGATAACAAAAAAGACAAATTTGAATCAAGAAGTATTAATAATCAAATAATTTTAGATAAAAGTAAAGCAAATACACTAGGAGAAGAAGAACAAAAAAATTGGTTTTTAGCTCGTTGGAATATAATACTTGGTTATTTTGAAGGTGATGAAGAAGCGCTTTGGAGAATCGCAATATTAGAAGCAGATGCATTACTTGATGAAATATTAAAATCAAGAGGATATGAAGGTAATAATTTAGGAGAAAGATTAAAAAACTCTAAATTTAATACAATAGATTTAGCTTGGTCTGCACATAAAATGAGAAATAGAATAGCTCATGAAGGAATTAAACTTGTTTTAACAGAAAGAATGATTAGGCAAACAAAAGAAGCTTTCAAGGCAGTTTTTAAAGAATTTAATATAATATAGAGTAGAAAATATAATTGTTTTTTGTTATATTTTATAAATGAATAAGACAGATTTTAGAAATAAAAATATACCAGAATTTCCTGGTGTTTATTTTTTCTTAAATAAAAAACACAATTTTAAATCATTACCAAAAAAAGAAAGCATTTTATATATAGGTAAAGCTACAATATTAAAAGACAGAATATATAGTTATTTTTCTAGTGATTTAGAAAAAATGAGAGGTATTAAATTAAAAAGCATGATACAAAATGCTAAAGATGTTTTTTATATAAAAACAGATTCAGTTTTGGAAGCCATTATTTTAGAATCAAAATATATAAAAAAATTTCAACCCTTTTTTAATACAAAAGAAAAAGATAATAAAAGTTATTCTTATATTATTTTCACAAAAGAAGATTTTCCAAAAGTTTTGATATTAAGAGAAAGAGAAATAGAAAAACTAAATATACAATTTTTGTATAAAATAGGCCCCTTTGTTTCTAAAAGTGAATTAGTAGAAATAATGAAATTAATAAGAAAAATATTTCCATATAGAGATAAATGTAAATTAAATGAAAAAAGAGCTTGTTTTAATTTTCAATTAGGATTATGTCCTGGAACATGTATTAATTTTATAAATAAAAAAGATTATAAAAAAAATATTTTAAATATAAAAAATATTTTAGAAGGAGGAGTTTATAAATTAATTAAAAAATTAAATGAAGAATTAAAAACTTTAATAAAAGAAAAAAAATTTGAAGAAGCTATAAAAATAAGAGATAAATTATTTTTGTTCAAAAATATAAAAGACTTACATTTTATAAAAAACAAAAATATTGATAATGAAATAAATTCTCTTAAAATAGAAAGTTATGACATATCTCATATATCAGGAAAGAATAGAGTTGGAGTTTTTGTTGTTTTTGAAGATGGTGAATTTAATAAAAAAGAATATAAAAAATTTAAATTAATAGAAAATAAAAATAATGACTTAATGGGTTTTTCAGAGATTTTAGAAAGAAGATTTAAGCACAAAGAATGGAAATACCCAGATATCATTGTTATAGATGGAGGAAAAGTGCATTTAGAATTCGTTTATAAAAAATTAAAAACAATATTAAATAAAGAAGATTTATCTAAAATAAAGTTATTTTCTGTTGTTAAAGATGAAAAGCATAAAGCAAAAGAAGTTTTAAAATTTGACCCTGTGGATAAAGTCGATTACAATAAAACTATAATCTTGGCAAATGAAGAAGCTCACAGATTTGCTATTTCTTATCATAGATCATTACAAAATAGACTTTAATTTTTCAAAAAACTTTTTATTAAAATTTTTATAGATATATAAAAATAAAATAAATATAAAGTTTTGTCAAATAAAGAATATTTTTTATTTTTTATAGTATAAAATCTAACTATCACCTAAACTCATTTAATTAATCTTTGTATTTTTTCATTTTTTATTAATTTTATTAATCTTTTAATATTTTTAAAATATATGATCAAAAATGACAATACTTTATTATGGTTTATAAAAAAAAGAGATTTTACAATACAAAAATTCAATATTAAAAAAATAATTGAAGCTATATATAAAGCTATGCAAAGTTTAAATTTGCAAGACAAAAAAGAAGCTGAATTAATATCTGATAAAGTTCTTAATATTTTGAAAAAAAGGATTTTAGAAATAAAAAAGAAATACAAAAATACAAATGAAAATAAATTAAGCATTAATGATAAAGATAAAGATTTATTAAATAATATAATTTGGATAGAAGACTTGCAAGATATCATAGAAAATTCTCTAATGGAAGCAAAAAAACACAATGTAGCAAAGGCATATATATTATATAGAGAAAAAAGAGCAGAATTAAGAAGAAAAAATATTTTTGAAAAAAGAATAAATTTAAAACCATATGAATATCCAGAATTATATGAATATGTAAATGCTATAAGACATTCTTATTGGTTACACACAGAGTTTAATTTCACAAAAGATTTACAAGATTTCAAAATAGAAGTTTCAAAAGAAGAAAAGAATGCAATTAAAAACTCAATGCTTGCAATTGCTCAAATTGAAGTAGCTGTTAAATCTTTTTGGGGTGACATTTACAAAAAAATGCCAAAACCAGAAATAGGAGCTGTTGGAGCAACATTTGCTGAGAGTGAAGTAAGACATACAGATGCTTATGCTCATCTTTTGGAATTGCTTGGATTAAATAATGAATTTCAAAAAATAAAAGAAATATCCGCATTAAATGAAAGAGTTAAATACTTAAATAAATCAATAGAGAATGCTAAAAGTGAAAACAATAAAGAATATACTCTATCTATATTATTATTTTCACTTTTTATAGAACATGTATCACTTTTTTCACAATTTTTAATCATAATGTCTTTTAATAAAAAGAGATTTTTATTTAAAGGTATTTCAAATGCAATAGAAGCAACATCAAAAGAAGAACAAATACATGGACTATTTGGTATTAATCTTATAAATATAATAAAAGAAGAAAATCCTAATTGGTTTGATAAAGAATTTGAGGAAAAAATAAAAGATGCATGTATTCAAGCTTTTGAATCAGAAAAAAATGTTGTTGACTGGATACTTGAAAAAGGAGAATTAGAGTTTTTATCAAAAGATACTATTTTAGAATTTATAAAAAACAGATTTAATAATTCTTTAGAAGCAATAGGTATGGAAAGGATTTTTAAAGAAGATAAAAAATTATTAGAAGAAACTAAATGGTTTAATGAAGAAGTTATTGTCACAAAACATGTAGATTTTTTTGGTAAAAAATCTATCAATTATAACAAAAGAGGTAAAAGTATTACAGAAGATGATTTGTTTTAATTTATTAATTGATAATTATAATTTATAAAAATATGAAATGGTTAAATGAATATAGTAGAAAGTTTTTAATAAAAGATTACTTATTAGAAGGAGTTTCTCCCGAACAAAGAATAAGAGATATTGCAAATTATGCAGAAAAATTATTAAAAAAAGAAGGTTTTGCAAAAAAGTTTTTTGATTATATGGAAAAAGGTTATTATTCTTTATCTACACCAATTTGGCTTAATTTTGGACTTGAAAGAGGTTTGCCGATAAGTTGTTTTGGTTCTTATGCTGGTGATGATATGGGGCAAATACTTTTCACTTTAAGTGAAGTAGGTATGATGACTAAGTATGGAGGCGGAACTTCTGTTTATTTTGGAGACATTAGATCAAGAGGTGAGAAAATAAAAAATAATGGCTATTCTAATGGTTCAGTACATTTTATGCAGATGTTTGATACTGCTACAAATGTAATATCACAAGGATCAGCAAGAAGAGGACATGTTGCACTTTATTTACCAATAGAACATAAAGATATAAAAGAGTTTTTAAATATTGGTGGCGATGGAGATAAAATTCAAGAGTCCACATATGCTGTTACAATATCAGATGACTGGTTCAAAAAAATGATAGAAGGAGATAAAGAGAGTAGATCTATTTGGGCGAAAGTTTTAGAAAAAAGGAGTCAAATCGGTTATCCTTATATTTTATTTTCTGACACTATGAATAAAAACACTGTAGATGTTTATAAAGACAAAAAATTAAAAATACTTGCAAGTAATTTATGTAGTGAAATAGCTTTACCAAGTAATGAAAATTGGTCATTTGTATGTTGTTTATCTTCAATGAATCTTTTTCATTACAATGAATGGAAAGATGGAGATGCAGTTGAAACATTGACATATTTTTTAGATGCTGTTATAGAAGACTTTTTAATTAAATTAGAAAAAATGAAAAATAGCGACAACAACAGAGAAAGACAAACATTTTTATTTATGGAAAGAGCATATAATTTTGCTAAAGAAAATAGAGCATTAGGATTAGGAGTTTTGGGGTGGCATTCATATTTACAAGATAATATGATCGCATTTGAGAGTGATAAAGCAAAAGAAATAAATAAAGAAATTTTTTCTTTAATAAAAGAAAAAACATATAAAGCTTCTTCTCAATTATCAAAAGAATATGGAGAACCAGAAATATTAAAAGGTTATGGCAGAAGAAATACTACACTAATGGCAATAGCTCCAACAACTTCATCTTCTTTTATTTTAGGACAAATATCTCAAGGTATAGAACCTGTCTTTTCTAATTGTTTTGTAAAAGATTTAGAAAAAATAAAAGTAACATTTAGAAATAAATATTTAGAAAAATTACTTATACAAAAAAATAAAAACACAGAAGAAATTTGGCAAAATATTTTAGAAAATGACGGCTCAGTTCAACATTTAGATTTTTTATCAATTGAAGAAAAGAATATATTCAAAACTTTTTCTGAAATAAATCAAAATATAATAATAGATCAAGCTGCAGATAGACAAATATTTATTGACCAAGCTCAATCTATTAATTTGATGATAGATAGTAATATGACAACAAAAGAGATTAATGCTTTATATATAAAAGCATGGGAAAAAGGTATAAAATCCTTATATTATCAGCATAGTTTTAATGCTGCTCAAGAGTTTAGTAGAAAAAAAATGAAAGAATTAAACAATAAAAAAGAAGTAGTAAATATAATTAACGAAGAGACTAATATATGTCTATCATGTGAAGCATGATAAAGTTTATGATATAATTTTATGTATGAATAATGGTTTTAAAAAAACTATAGCAATAATAAGGGGAGGTAAAGAAGATAGTATTAGATCTATGAAAAACGGAGCTAATATTATAGTTTCTTTATCAAAAGCCTTAGAAGACATAAATGTTCTTGATGTAGTAGTAGATGATAATTTTAATTGGTTTGAAAAAGGAATTCCATCAGAACCTCACAGTATATTTTCAAAATCTGATTTTTATATTGATTTTACAAATAATAAAAATGTTAAATACAAAACTCTTGCGGAAGATTTAGGTGTTAAAGATTTATTTTCCTTAAAAGAAACTTTTCATCTTAATAGACTCACAATAAGAAGAATATTAGAACAATTAAATATCAATACTCCTAAATACAAAGTTATAAGAGAAAAAAGAAATCTACTTTTTGAATTAAAATCAATTTGGAATGTTTTTCATACTCCTTTAGCAATAAAAGAAACAGAGCATAATTTTAATAAAAAAAGTTTATTAACTTATTCTTTTATCGAAGCATACAAAAAAATAGAAGAAATTTTAGATGAAGGAAGGGAGGTTTTAATAGAAGAACATATAAAAGGAAAAGCAATATCAGTTGCTGTAATACCTAATTATAGAAATCAAGATATTTATATACCACCACTTATTGAAAACATAAATATAAAATTAGGAGAAATAAATCCTTCAAGAGTTAAGTTGTATGAAAGATGCTTAATAGGACACGATTGCGAAAAAAAAGTTCTTGTCAACTTAGAAAAAGAATTAAAAGAAAGTTTAATAAATACTTCTAAAACTATTTTTGAAACTCTTTTTTTAAAAAGATATATATTAGTAGACTTTGTATTAAAAGAATTTAAATCAAAATCTGGAATAGTTCATATTCCAATAGTTGTGGATATTCATATTAATCCAAATATTTTTGAAGACTCTAAAATGGATTTTATTTTAAAAAATGGAGGAGTAGATCTCGGTAGATTTATAATTGATAGAATAAATAAATTGAAAAAAGAAGTGTAGATTTTTTAATTTTCTATTTCTATATTCAAAGTAGTTAAAAGCTTTTCTCTTTCTTCTTTTTTCATTTCTCTCATTTCACCAGGTTTCATACCTTTTATATTTAAAAATAAAAACCTCACTCTTTTTAAAGAATTAATAGTAAGATTTAATGCATTAAGCATTCTTCTTATTTCATGCTTTTTACCTTCTGTTAAAATAATATTTATTAAATGCCTATTTTCTTCATCTAGGGTTACTTTTTTAGCAGGAGAATAAGTCCCTTCTTTAGTTACAATCCCTTTTTCAAGTAAAGTTTTAACTCTTGGTGTTGCATTTTCCCTCACCATTACATTATATTCTCTTTCAAATTTATTTTCTGGATTAAGTAATTTTTCTACTATTCTATAATCATTACTATAAATTAATAATCCTTCACTTTCTTTATCTAGTCTACCAATAGGCTCATATCTCACTTTGTCTATTATTTTAAAAGCAGTTTCCACACCTCTTTTTTTATAAAAGATAAAATATTTTAATGTTTCAAATTTTTGATTTATAAAAACACTATCTCCGTTTTTAATTTTTTCACCAAGTAATGCAACTTTATCATTTATATGAATTTTTTTATTTTCTATAAGTTTATCAGCTTCACGACGAGAAAGAATTCCAATATCAGCTAAATATTTATTTATACGGATACCTTTAATAACTTTATTTTTATTATATTTTTTTAAATCAACTTTTATTTTCATAATTATGGTAGGAAATTAACAACTTTTTCATTTTTTTCTTCTTCGTATATATATTTAGATTCATTTTTCTCTTCTTTTTCTTTTTTTAATAAATTTTCTAAATCTTTATTTATTTTTTCTATTTTTCTTCTTTTTATTTCTCTATCTTTAATTTTTATTATAATAAATAAAGACAAAAATCCTAGTAAACCAACAAATAAAAAGATTAATTTTATATCAAGATTTAATAAATCTAATAATATAACACCTAAAATAGTTATAAACAAAGAGCCTATGTTTACAATATTTTGAAAAAAAGCTATTAGCCCAGCATTTCTTGAGTCCACACCTTTATAAAAATATGTATAATTTCCAGTTTCTGTTATTGTAGCACCTAATCTTGCTATAAATATTAATACTATCCAAATAAAAATATTTGTTGTACTTATATTAAATATATATATAGAAGACATTATAATACTCATTAAAATAATACCAAAAAATATAGGCTTTTTCTCCCCAAACACTTCATCAGCATATTTTCCTAATTTATAAGGGACTAAAATAAAAGGTATTAATGTTATTGGCACCAACATTTCTAAATACAAGACCATAGGTATATGGAGTATCTTTATAAGATACAATGCTAAATAAATATTTAAAGCAGCATAAAATGAATTAAGTATAAAAGAAGAAACAAAAACACCTCTTATATTTTTGTTTTTAACAACAATTCTCATACTATCAAATAAATTTATAAATTTATATTTTGGTTCTTGAATTGATTTGAAAAATATTTTTGATATTAAAAATAGAGGAATCAAAGACAAGGCAGATATAATAAAAATACCAGAATATCCAATTAAGTTAAAAATTTGAGATGACATAAAAGGAGCAGAAATTGCAGCAAAATTTGTTATTGTAAGCATCGCCCCTCTTATAGAACCAACATTTTCATCTTCCGAAAACTCATCTATAAAAATATTTATAGAAGTAGATATAGCACTATAAAGAACAAATTGAGTTAAAAATAATAAAGCTATTATATATAAATTAATACTACCTGCAAAAGATAAAGAAAATGTTATCAATATTTGTGATAAAATAAAAAAATTTAAACTCTTTTTATTACTAAATTTTGATAAAATTTTTCCAAAGAAATTTGATAATACTATACAAGAAAAAGATGCGACTGCAAACAAAATACTTAATGTACCTCTACTAAAATATTCATTCAAGAAATTAGATAATATATAATACAAAGAATAATAATGTATAGAGTAGGCGATTACAGCTAAATAAGAAATAGTTAATAATTTTTTCTTTTGTTCTTTATTCATAATAATAGTTATATAACTATTATAACAGGAATTATAACAGGTCTTTTAGCTGTATTTTGTAAAAGTAATTTTGATACATTTTCATTTAATTCTTCTTTTATTTTATCTATTTCAATTTCTTTTCCTTTTTCTAAATTATTTTCTATTATTTTTTTAGAAAGTGTTCTTGTTTGATACAAAAGCTCTTGAGATTCTTTTAGATAAACAAATCCTCTAGATATTAAATCTGGTGATTTTTTAAGTTTTTTAGAATATCCATCAATAATACCAATTACTACAAACATTCCATCTTCAGCCAATACTTGTCTATCTCTCATTACAACATCTTGAATTTTACCAACATTCATACCATCTACAACAAGCATTTCATTAGGAACATATTCCTTTAAATAAACTATTTTTTCTCCTTTATTTTGTATTTCTATTATCATACCATTATCTGGTATTATTATATTTTCTTCTCTCATACCTAAATCTCTTTGTATATCACCATGAACTCGTAGCATATAATGATACCCATGAACAGGGATAAAGAATTTAGGATTAATTTTTGTATGTATCCATACGAGCTCATCATGATTAGCGTGACCAGAAGAATGAACATCAGAAGTTCTGTAATGTATTATTCTAGCACCTTTTCTTGATAATTTATCTTTTAACATTTGAACCGCTCTTTCATTACCTGGAACAACAGAAGATGACATCAAAATAGTTGTATTTTTATCTAATTTTACATATTTATGCATTCCGTTTGCGGCTCTATTTAACACAGCAAACCTTTCTCCTTGTGCTCCTGTTGCTAAAATTACAACTTTATCTTGAGGATAATCATCTATACTTTCTATTGGTATTATTATTTTTGGATCTGATTTTAATAATCCAGCAGCTTTTGCTACTTCTATATTTGTTTTTATACTTCTTCCTTCTACAGCAACTTTTTTACCAAAACTTTCTATCATTTTTAATATTTCTAACATTCTTTCTACTTGAGAAGAGAAGGTAGCTATAATCAATCTACCTCTAGAGTCTTTTATTATATTTCTAATATTTTCAAAAACAACTCTATCAGATATAGAAAATCCAGGATTTTCACAATTTGTAGAATCTGTCATAAGGCAAAGTATTTTTCTATTCTCAAATATTTTATATCTTTCAACTTCAGTTTCTGTAGGAACTCCATTGTCGTGGTCAAGTCTCAAATCTCCAGTATGAACAATATCTCCATAAGGAGTTTCTATTATAAGTCCCATAGAATCTGGAATAGCATGAGATACGGCAAAAAATTTTGCTTTCAAATCTCCAAGAAAAACAGTATCTTCTGTTTCTACAATTTCTATATTTAATGGATCAAGATGAGGGAATTCCTCATGTCTTTTTTTAATCATTAAAGCCGTGAATTGTCTTGAATATATTTTTGGATTACCTATTCTAGGTAAAATATAAGGTATAGCTCCAATATGATCTAAGTGACCATGAGTTATAAGCATTCCTTTTATTTTATGTTTATTTTCTTCTAAATATCTTGTATTTGGTAATATGCACTCTACACCTGGTGTAGAACTTTCTGAAAATTGAAAACCACAGTCTACTATAACTATAGAATCTTTATATTCTATACAACTCATATTTCTACCGACTTCTTCTACTCCACCTAAATTAATTATTCTTATAGAATCTTCTTTTAATTCCGGAATATGTGCTAATTCTGTCGCTTCTGATATTTTTGTTTCAAATTTTGTTCCATTTTTTCTACTTCTAATAGGAGGTCTTGAATTTGATACTTTACTACTCATTTTAGAATAACTACTTCTTGCTGATTTATTATTAGTCCTATTATTATTGTTATTATTATATTTATTCATATTTTATTTTATTATATTTGATAATTTTTCTATTAATTTTTTATTATAAGAGAAACTCCACACAGATTCTTCTTTTTTATACCATTCGTTTATATTGATAAATCTTTCACTTTTATTATCTAATTTCTCTGGTATTTTATTTTCTATTTCATTTAATATATTTTTTGTTTTAATTATGTAATTAAAATTACTTGAATAAAGAGGTATAGCAGGCATTTCTTTTAATAATTCTTCTTCTATGTTTATAAGTAATTGTTTTCTTTTTTCTTTATTTACTTCATCTTTTAATAGAATTAAATTTTCATCTAATTTTTTACTAACATAATTAGTTATATTCATTCCAGGAGCAGTTCTTTGAGAAGAATGCCAAAATGAATATAAACCAATATCTTTTTCAATTATAGACCCATATAATAATATTTCAAAGTTTCTATTTTTTATTATATCATTTAAATCATTTATACTATACAAATTTATATTAGTAATTATACCATTATTTTCAAAATATTCTTTTATTTTTTCAGCAACTTTTTTTGTTTCATTTGTATCTATTGTTGATATATTAATTTCTGTATTTTTTATAATATCTTTTTTGCCCTCTGTATTTATATAGTATTTATTTGTATCTGTTGGTAAGAAAACATCTTCTTTACTATAATAATTTCCAAGTACATTGTTTATTAAATCGTCTTTGTTTATTAAGTTATTCAAAAATAATCTGTTTTCTTTTGATGCCAAAAAAGTATTTTTATTTATATTAAAAGAAAGCATATATATATTTGGTAAATCTTTTTTTAATATATTATAGTTTTTATTTTCTATTTTTGAAAAATATGTATTATCTAAATACCCTGTACCATCTAACAATCCAGAATTAATAGCATTTAATAAATTCTCATTATTTTGATAAATGAATAAATTTAAATTATCTATGAAAGGTTTACCGTTAGAATAATTTTTATTTACTTCAAATATATATTCTTTAGCTATATTATTTTCTTTTTTTATATTTTTTATTTTGTAAGGTCCAGAACCTATTGGGTTAAGATTAAATTCAGACAATAAAAATTCTTCTGCTACCAATTCTCCTAATATGTGTTTTGGCAAAATACCAAAAGTCAATATTTCATTAAAATAAAAATAAGGCTTTTTAAGATGAAATACAATATTTTTATTATCTATTTTTTCTAAAGTTACACCTTCAAAATATATAGAAAGAGGACTATTTATATTTTTATCTTGTATTTTTGATATAGTAAAAATAATGTCGTCTGTAGTTATTTCTATATTATCACTAAATTTAATATTATTTTTAAGTCTTATTTCATAAGATAACCCATCTTCACTTTCTTTTATATTTTCAGCTAAATCATTTACGATATCCATATTTTTATTTTTTCTTGTTAATCCAGAAAAAACTAATTTAACAATATCAAGTTCCACATCTCCTTTTGCAAGAACTGGATTTATATTTCTTGGAACTCCTATTACACCCTCATTCCATTCACCTCCATAAGTAGGTATATTTATTAAATATTTATCACTTAGAGTTTTAAGTGATAAAAATAAAAATAAAATTGCTAATATTATACCTAACCAAAAGTATAATATTTTCTTTTGAGATAATGATTTATAAGTTAATAAATAAGAAGTTTTAATAATCTTTAATCTTTTTTTAAAAGGAGATAAATTCTTTTTTCTCATTTTTTCTATATTTTGTCTTAATTCAGAATTTATATTAGATATATTATTATCTTTATTTTCATTTTTTATTTTTTCAATATTTTCTAAATCAATATTTGTAGACTTGTTTAAGTCATTTTTTTCTTTTTTCATTTTTTTATATAAATATTATTATAAATAAGACAAGTTTTTATTATTTTAATAATAAAATTAATAAATTAAGAATTGTAAAAACAATAGCCACAAATATAGTAGTTCTAAATAAAACTTTCTCTAAACCTCTCTTTTTTGTACTCATGGTAAAAGAATCTCCACCAAGTCCAGCTCCATCCGTATTTGTTTTTTGTAATAGTATTAGTATAACTAACACAAAAGAGGTGATTGTAACTAATATTAAGCCCCAATTCATAATATATGAAATATATCACAAAAAGCTTTTTTATGCAAATATAAATATCATTTTAATATATTTATATCTTCTAAAATCATTGTTTTTTCACCATTTTTATTGGCTATTTTTCCATTTATAATAAGAGGTGTTTCTTTTATTAATTTTTCTTTTAACACTTGAAATTTTTTTGGAAATAACGCTATTTCGAAACTACCACTCAAATCAGAAACTTTAATTAATGCCATAAAATCTCCATTTTTTGTTTTTGTTGTTTTTATTTTTTCTATTAAAACAGGCAAATTAACTATATTATTTTCTTTTACATCATTATTTTCTTCATTCAATATATTTTTTATATTAATATGTCTATTTAGTAATTTATCTTTCCATTTATCAAGTGGAGATCCAGAAACATAACAACCAAGAAGAGTTTTTTCCCAAAGTAATTTCTCTTCTTTTTTTGCTGGAGGACATTTTTTTAATTTAAATTTGAGTTTATTTTCATCTTCAAAAAGATTAAATATATTATTTTGTACAGTGTTCTCTTTACTTTGTTTTTTATTAAATTCTAATATATCTTCTAAATTAAAAAGCATTTCAGCTCTTTCACCAAAATCATCCATAGCACCGCTCATTATCAATGCTTCTAATGATTTTTTATTTAAATCTTTATGATTTATTCTATTTATAAAATTTTCTAAATCTTTATATTCCCCAAACTCTTCTCTTTCTTTAATAATTACTTCGGCTATATTTTTTCCAAGATTTTTAATAGTATAAATACCAAATCTTATAGCCTCATTAAATTTACTATTTTTATCTTCAACTATAGTAAAATCAGAAAAAGAATGATTAATATTAGGAGGCAATATTTCTATACCCATTCTTCTTGATTCAGATATTATATCTGATATTTTTTCGTTATCTCCTGATTCTTCTATAAGAATAGCAGTCATAAAAGCAACAGGATAATTTGCTTTCATATAAGCAGTTTGATAAGCAACTCTTCCATAAGAAGCAGAATGTGCTTTATTGAATCCATAAGAAGCAAATGGTTCTATCCATTTCCAAAGTTCTTCAGCTTTTTTTTGTGGCCATTTAGAGTGATTTATACAGCCATTTATAAACTTTTCTTTTTGTTTTTGCATTTCTTCTGGTATTTTTTTACCAACTGCTTTACGGAATTTATCTGCCTCACCCCAAGAATATCCTGCAATTTTTATACTCATTAAAAGCAAATCATCTTGATAAACCAAAACTCCAAAAGTTTTTTCCAATATTTCTTTTAAGTTTTTATCATCATATAAATATGATACAAGATTATTATTCTTTTTTCTTTCAATATATATAGGTATATTTTCAATAGGCCCTGGTCTATATAATGCTATCATGGCATTAATATCATAAATAGAAGTAGGCATTAAATCTTTCAAAAACTTTGTCATACCTGTTCCATTCAATTGAAATAATCCCATAGTTTCACCAAGACTCAATATTTCAAAAGTTTTTTTATCTTCTAAACTTATTTCTTCTATATTTATATTTACTCCATATCTTTTTTTAACTATATTTAATGCTGTTTTTAAAATAGTTAAGTTTTTTATTCCAAGAAAATCAAATTTAAGCAATCCTGCATTATTTTCATCTACTGAATGCATATCATATTGAGTTATTATTTTGTTTTCTCCTTTCGGATCAAGTTGTATAGGGGAGTAATTTATTATTTTATTAGGAGCTATAACAACTCCAGCTGCATGAACTCCAATATGTCTAACAAGGCCTTCAACTTTCTTTGCCATATTTATTATTAGTTCAACTTCTTTATCTGTATCATAAAGTTTTTTTAAGTCTTCAATTTCTTTTAATGCAGTATCTATAAAAACAGGAAATCCTTGTTTTGGCATTGGTATCATTTTAGATATTTTATCTCCAAGTGAATATGGATATTTCATAGCTCTTGCTACATCTTTTACAGCACCTCTTGCAAGCATTGTTCCAAAAGTTCCAATTTGAGCAACATTTTCTTTTTCATATTTATTTCTTACATATTCTATAATTTCATCTCTTCTATTATCAGCAAAATCCATATCTATATCAGGAGCAGAAGGTCTTTCAGGATTCAAAAATCTTTCAAAAGGTATTTGATATATAAGAGGATCACATTTTGTGATAAAAAGTAAATATGTAGTAATACTTCCAGCAACAGAACCTCTAATGTTACTAAGTATTCCATTCTCATCAGCATACTTAATAATGTCATATACTACCAAAAAGTATGGTGCATAACCTTTTGTCTTTATAATATCAAGTTCATAAAAGAGTCTATTTTTTACATCTTTTACTCTTTCTTCTTTTATTTTTCTTTTTTCTATTCCTTCCAAAGAAAGTCTCATCAAAACATCATCCAAAGTTTTACCTCCATTCAATTCTTTTTCATAATCTTTTGCTATATTAGGAAAATGCCATTTTCCTAATTCAATTTCAGTATTTAATATTTCTGACAATTCAAATGTATTTTTTAATAAATCTATATTATATTCTTTTAATATTTTTTCTGTAAATACTTTTATTTTTTCTGTATTCAGAAATGAGAAATCATTTTTTGAAAATTTATATTGAAATAATTCATTATCATTTATGTCATTGTTTATATTGAATAATATTTTTTGAGCAGATTTATCATCTTCATTAATATAATGAGAGTTTTGAGAAATTATGAGTTTTGATTCTTCTTTTAATATATTTTTAACAAAATCAATAGTGTTTTTTATTAAAATATCTATTTTTTCTAAATAAGAATGTTTTGATAATTCTATATATATATTTGTATTTTCAAAAATATTCCCAAGTTTATTTATATAATCTTTAGCTTTTTCAAATTCTTTTTTTATTAAAAAATCACCAATTTCATTATCAAAAATAGGTAATATAATTACAAGGCCAGAATTATTATCAAAATTATCAATTAAATCATTTATTGTTATATGAGGGCTTTTACTATCTTTTAAGTTTGCAATAGATACAACATGCATCAAAGATTTATAACCATCATTATCTTTTGATAAAAAGATAATTTTATTTTGCCCGATATTATTTTCATTTCTAAAATCAATTTCAACACCAAGTATAGGCTTTATATTATTTGATTTACATTCTTTGTAAAACTCTATCGCTCCATACATATTATTATAATCAGTAAGAGCAATAGACTTCATTTCAAACTCTTTTGCTTTTTTGATTAAAGCAGGTATTTTTGTAAGAGATTTCAAAAGAGAGTATTGTGAATGAGTTCTTAAATGTATAAATGGATAAGTCATATTTTTAAAAGATTAAATCCAAATAAATTGAATTCTTTATTTAATAATAATTAAATTAAAAATACCATATTATATAATTTATAGTATTTGACATTTTTTGAAAAAGTTATCCTTAGACAAAAAAGCCTTATTTTAATGCTTTTTATCTTAATTTTATATGTTAAAAATACTTGACTTTTCATATTATATATGATAATATATAATATGAAAAATGTGTTCTTTAATAATTAAAATTTTAAAAATGAAAAAGCAAATTATTTTTATTACATTATTATTTTTAAGTATAATAATGTTTTCTTGCAAAAAAACTTCTGATGGTCCACAAGATTATGATTTAGATGTTAAAGTAATACCAAATTATAATATTGGAGCATTTGGTCCAAATACAGAAAAAATAATTGGTTCTTATCAAGTTTTTAATCCAGGATCAACAGATAAGACACTTTACGGTGTATCTTTTAAGTTTTCTGGATTTGATGAAATTGCAGATACAATTTTTGTTAAATGGAGTAATAGTTCAGTATGGAGTATTGTTCAGACAAATTATTCTTCTACTTTTTCTATTAATCAAATATTAAGAGCTTATGGAGGTTCTACACCATATCTTAATGTAAAGGTTAAAACAAAGAATTATGTATCACAAGGAAGTCCAACTATATTATCAATAAGCATATTATCTATAAATACAGCTTCTGGTAGTATAGTTCCAAAGTCTTCAAATACAATTTCATTTTCTGTAGATTAAAAGATTTATTTATTTTTAAAACAAAAGCCAACTATATTATTGTTGGCTTTTTTATTTGCAAATATCAACAAAAAGTGTTATATTCATTATAATTAAAATTTATGGTAGTAAGAATGAGACATACAAGGGCTCACACAGCAAATAGAAGAAGCCATCATGCCTTAAAGGCAGCCAATTTACAAGGTTGTTCAAATTGTGGGGCTATGATACATTCACATACTGCATGCGATGCTTGTGGAATGTATAAAGGTAGACAAGTAAAAAAAGTAAAAGCAAAAACAGCTTAATATTTTTTTAGTTTTATAGAGTTATAAAAAAAGGAATTTTTTCCTTTTTTTTATGTTATAATTTTATTAGTAAAAAAATATGAGTATAAATAGACATTTAGCAAGAGGTATAGCATTACAAGTTCTTTATGAACTTGATGCTAATAATAATTTATCATTAGAAGAAAATAAATTAAAAGATATTATAGATAACAATTGTAAAGAATTTGCAAATGTTAATGATAATGGATTTATATTAGATCTTTTGAGGAGTGTTCAGGAGAGGTTAATTACAATAGATAATATAATTACTAAAGCAGCACCAGAGTGGCCATTAGATAAAATAAACATAATGGATAGAAATATAATTAGAATAGGTTTAGCTGAATTATTATTTTTTTCTGAAAAAGTTCCACCTAAAGTCGCAATAGACGAAGCAATAGAATTAGCAAAAACTTATAGTGGAGCCACATCTCATAAATTCGTTAATGGTGTTCTTGGAAATATATACAAAGAAATGGGTGAGCCAAGAAAAAACGAAACTACACCAATTAAAAAAGAAATTGAAAATGTATTTTTAGCAGGAGGGCTTGTTTATTCAATACATGAAGGTAAAATCTATTTAGCTTTTGTTAGAGATATTTTTAAGCATTGGACATTACCAAAAGGTAAAATATTAGAAGGAGAAGATTCTTCTGTTTGCGCATTAAGAGAAATAAAAGAAGAAATAGGGATTAATGTTGTAATAAAAGATAAATTAAAAGAAAATTCCTATTTAGCAAATGTGAAAAAAGTAGAAGAATTAAATATAGAAGAATTATCAAAACCAAAAGAGAAATTAAGAAAAAATATATTGTATTTCTTGGCAGAAGGAAATTATGAACCTCTTAAACTAGAAGAAGAAAGCACTGGTCTTTTGGAAGCAAAATGGTTTTTACTTGATGAAATACAAGATTTAAATATATATGATGATATAAAGACAGTAATAGCAGAAGGTGTTGAAAAAATAAATAATTATTATGAGTATAGAAAGTAATAGTAAAGATTTTTCTATTTTAGAAAAAAAATTAAATATAAAATTTAATAATAAAAATATTTTAATACAAGCATTTATACATAGATCTTATATAAATGAAAATGATAAAAATAAATTAAGCCACAATGAGAGACTCGAATTTTTAGGAGATGCTGTTTTAGAATTAATTTCTACCAATTATTTATATCATAAGTATAAGGATTTATCAGAAGGTGAATTGACTAGTTATAGAGCTGCACTTGTAAATACTAAATCAATTTCAAAAATTTCTTCAGAATTAGACTTTAATGATTATTTATTTTTATCAAAAGGAGAGAGTAAAGATTTTGGAAAAGCAAGACTTTCTATTTTAGCTGATACTTATGAAGCTTTTTTAGGTGCTTTGTTTTTAGATCAAGGATATGAGATAGTTAAAAATTTTGTAGAAGAAACTTTACTTATACATACAGAAGAAATAATACAATCTGGTAAATATAAAGATGCTAAAAGTGTAGTTCAAGAAAAATCTCAAGCAATATTAAATATAACACCAAATTATAAAGTTATTTCTGAATCAGGTCCAGATCATAATAAAGAATTTGTTATTGCTATATATTTTGGTGATACAAAAATAGCAGAAGGTAAAGGCAAATCTAAACAAGAAGCAGAAACAAATGCTGCTACAAATGCCATAATAAAAAAGAATTGGGATAAATAATTCTTTTATTAAAATTTGTAAATAAAAACACTCTACAAATTGTAGAGTGTTTTTATTTTGAAAGATTAGAAATTTCTTCTTGGCCTTTCTTCTCTTTTTTCCATTGGTCTAGCAATATTTATTGTTAGATTTCTTCCTTGAAAATCTTTACCATTAAACATATTTACAGCATTATCAGCTGCTTCTTTATTTGACATTTCAACAAAACCGAACCCTTTAGATCTTTTTGTTATTTTGTCTGTAATAATTACAGCATCTAAAACTTCACCAGCAGCACTAAAATATTCTTTTAATTCTTCTGATTTTGTTGAATAAGGAATACCTCCAACATATAATTTATTTTCTTGCATTTTTTTTATTTTTTATTTTTAACTTAATAATTGTAAGCTAACCTTTTCCTATACTCACAAAATACAATAACTAAAACATATTTAGAAATAATTTAATGGATTTAGTAGAGCGAACTTACTTCTTTATATTATAACATGTTTCAATAGTTTTTACTATTTCATGATATAATATATTTATAATTATGTTTTTTAATAAAAAGCCAGATGTTAAAAACTTTATCAAACATGGTAAATTTACAGATGATTTATTTGAAGGAGCAGGTAAAAAAACTGCTAATTTTGAACATAAAAGAGGCTTTTTTAAAAGAATAATTTCAGAAGCTAAATCTTATGTAATTAGATCAGAAAAAAAAGATCTTATTCAAAAGTACAATATTGATGTTAGGAAATTTTATAATAAATATTACACAGAAAAACAAGCAGGAGACTTACTCGGTATTAAATCAGATTCTGTAAGAAGAGTTGCAGAATTAAAATTATTTTCTGATTTAGAGAAATTATATGAAAACTTAACATTTGAATTAAAGAATGTTAAAAATGAAAAAGATAAAGAGTCCATAATGCAAAAATTTGAAAAGTATGGTTTAAAAAGAGAACTTTATTTTTATTTAAAAAGTAAAGAAAATAAAAATCTTTTTAAAGAATTAATAAAATTAAGAGAAGAAAGAATAAAAGAAACAAAATTAGAGCTTGCAAAATTAAATAATAGTCAAGAAATGAAAGATAATAGAAAAAGAAGAGCTTGGAATAATGCAATAATAAAAGATATAAAAAATAAAGAAGCAGAACTTGCTGAAAAAAAAGAATTAATTCTTAAACTTGATAAAAATTCAAATGAATACAAAGTTCATAAAAAAGATATAAAAAGAATTAAAGAGAGAATAAAATTCCTGAAAAGCATAGACAGAGAAAAAGAGTTTAGGTTTTTTAAATTCTCAAAAGAAAAAGCTAAAGAAAGAAAAGATGCATTATCTTCTCCTGAAGCATTAGGAAAGAAAAAACTAATAAAAGAGAAATTTCAAGAGTCTATTAAAAAAACTCGTGGAGATATTGGTAGAAATATATTTAATTTATTTACAAACTTTTCAGAAGCTTTTAAAAAAAAGGACGCAAACAATACTTATAAAGGCTCTTTATTACAATACACATTAAGAGATTTAGGTTATTTAGCAGGAAATACTATATTATCAGTCGGAATATTAGGAAAATATTTAATAAAAAGATTAACAACAAAATAAAATATATGTTAGATTTAGAAAAATTGTCATTAGAAGAAAAAGAAGAATTGGTAGCAAAAATAAAAGATAACTTACCTCTTTTAGAAGAATTTGATAGTAAAATATTAAAAATAGACGAATATTATAATCAGAAATTTGAAGAAGAAGACGAAAAGTTAAGAGAAGAATTATCTCTCGATCCAAGTATTAGTGACGATTCATTATTATTACATTATGAAGAAAGATTAAAAACAATGAAAAATGATTTAATTAGAGATTCAAAAGTAGATTTTTTAAATTTAAAACAAGAAATAGAAGAAAAGTATTTTGAAAAATTATAATTTTGATAAATCTAAGATTTGATTTACTCCTATTTGTCTAACAAAATTATTCACATGAGAAACTATTATTATTACTCCTTCATAATTTTTAATAG
>CAZZNF010000004.1:0-19325 GCA_964655555.1 uncultured Candidatus Saccharibacteria bacterium
AATGTAGTAAATCCTGATGATATTATTAGAGAATATGGTGCTGACACACTTAGAACTTATGAAATGTTTATGGGACCATTTGAAAAAGCTATTAACTGGAACACGGATAGCATAATTGGAGTATATAGATTTTTAGGGAGAGTTTATAATTTGATAGAAAAAATAGAACTAGAAAAAGAAATTGAAGATAATAAAGAAATAGAGAGAGTTATTAATGAGACTATTAAAAAAGTCGGCGAAGATATTGAAGAATTTAAATTTAATACCGCAATTGCACAAATGATGATTTGTTTAAATTCCTTTGAAGAAGAAACAAAAAAAGGGAATAAAATTTCTAAAAAAACTTTTTCAGATTTTATACAAATACTTTCTCCTTTTGCAATACACATTTGTGAAGAAATTTGGCAAAATGTTTTAGGTAATAATTCTTCTATTCATTTATCAAATTGGCCAAAAGTAGATGTGACAAAAATAACAAAAGAAGAAATAGAAATGAGTTTACAAATAAATGGTAAATTTAAAGGAAATTTTATAATTAAAAAAGATAAAAATGATGAAGAATTAAAAGAAAATATAAAAGAATTAGAAATATATAAAAAATATATTACAGATATTAATCAAATCAAAAAAATAATAATAGTAAAAAATAAATTAATTAATATAGTAATTTAATTATTTTGACTTTTTATTAAAAATGTAGTAATATATATATAATTAAATTATATCAATTTTAATAATTAAAGAAAAATATGACAGAAACAACAAAATTATCTTTTAAACCAAAACAAGTTTCAAAAAAGCTTTTACTTTCTCTTAATCAAAGAATGAGAGATATTATTTCTAATAGATATGGATTAGAAAGCGAAAAGAAAATGACATTAGAATCTATTGGCAAACAATACAATATAACAAGAGAACGCGTAAGACAAATAGAAAACTTTGCTTTATCTTCCATAAAAAAGAATCAAGACTTTGTTGAGTTTGGTTATATATTTGACGAATTAAAAGAAATAATTAAAAGACTAGGATCTGTTGTTAAAGAAGATGTTTTAATGAATTATATTTCTGATGATAAAATAACACAAAATCATATTAATTTTTATCTGGTTTTAGGTGGACAATTTACAAAGAAAAAAGAAACAGATTTATTTCATACACATTGGAGTGTTGATGATTTAATTTCTTGTCATATAGAAGATTCTTTGTGTTTATTACATGAAAATATTTCAGAAGATGAATTATTGCATGAAGATAAAATTATAGAAAAATTTGTTTCAAACTTAGATCAGTTGATAGATGATTATAAAAATAATAAAGATATAATAAAAAAATATTTATCAGTTTCAAAAGTAATAGACAAAAACAGTTTAGAACAATGGGGAAAAACAACTTCTCCTCATATAAAAGCAAGAGGTATTAAAGATTATGCATATTTAGTAATAAGAAATAATAATAAACCAATGCATTTTAAAGATGTTGCAAATAATATAACAAAAATATTTAATAAAAAGACAAATGTTGCAACATGTCATAATGAACTTATCAAAGACAAAAGATTTGTATTAGTAGGCAGAGGTATGTATGGATTAAAAGAATGGGGACATTCATCTGGTGTAGTTAAAGATGTAATAATTGAAATATTCAAAGAAGCTAAAAAACCTCTATCAAAAAACGAAATAATAGAAAAAGTTTTAGAAAAAAGAATTGTTAAAGTAAATACTATAATGATTAATTTACAAAATAATAAATTTTTCAAAAAAGATAAAGATGGGAAATATTCTCTAAAATAATTTAAAAAATAATAAAAAATCAAGTTAAAAACTTGATTTTTTATTTATGATATAATTTTAATATAAAATTATGAGTATTCAATTAATTATTGATATAGTATTATTTTTAATCTATTGTGCTTTATTTACATTATTGCTTGCATGGACATGGAAATTTTGGATGTTGTATAAAAATTTAGAATATCAAAAATCATTAAAATATAAAATTTTAGAAATAAAATTACCACGAAATATAACAAAAAGTCCAGAAGCTGCAGAGATATTTTTGAGAGCCGTTTATGATGGTGGAGGACTTGGTAATTGGTATAAAGAAAGTTGGAAAGGAGCATTACCTGCCGTAGCTTCTTTAGAAATAGTTTCATTAGAAGGAATAATACATTTTTATATTAGAGCAGAAGCTAAATTTATTCCAAGAATTGAATCTTCTATATATTCTCAATATCCAAATGTCGAAATATTTGAAGCAGAAGATTATGTTGATATTTTACCAAATTTTACTAGAGAAAATAAAGAAAAATATGTTTTTTGGGGAACAGATTGGAAATTATCTAAGACTTCTAAAATAGAGGAATATGGTGATGAGAAAAATAAAAAAATGGTTAAGCTCGAATATTCTGGTGATATGTATCCAATAAAAACATATAAAGATTTTGGTTTAGATAAAGATCCAAAAGAAGAATATAAACATGATCCTATATCTTATTTAATAGAACAATTAGCAAGTGTTGGTGAAGGAGAATATTTTTGTCATCAAATTTTAATAAGAGATGCTGCTAAATGGAATAATATATACACTCTTAAAGCAGATAAAGATTTAGAAGAAAATAAAGAATTATCTGAATTAATTAAATATGAGACAGAAAAATATAAAAAGAAATGGACATTCAAAAAAGCTGGTGATAAAGAAAAAGATGAATGGGGCAATTATAAGGGTAAAGAAATTAAAAATGATGACGGTTCTGTTGAAAATAAACCATACACATACATAGAAGATATGATAATATCAAAATCTATAGCGCCAGCAGAAAGAGAAGAAGATGCTAAATCTAATTTAGATTTAATAAAAAGAAAAATATCTAAACCTCAAGTTATAAGTAAAATGAGAACAATCTATGTTTCTAAAGATGGAAGTAAATTTGGTACAAGAATACCAATGGTTATGGGATTGTTAAGAAGTTTTAATGAAGATGGTTTTAATTCTTTTGGTCCTGATATGTCTACATTTCCTGATCCTTTTAATTATCCCTGGCAAGATCCAAGAGGTATATATGTAGCTACAAGAAAAGAAAACCTTTTTAATGATTATAAAGATAGGGCTGGTATGTTTTCTTTTATATCTGGTATAGGTGAAAAAACAAATAAAATATTAGATAATGTTTTTTTTAAAAAATCTGATTATAGTAGGATTTTTTATACAACATTACATTCTATTTTATTTCATCCTTTTACTCCAACAAAAGAATTAGGCGGCTTCACTTTAAATCTAGAAGAATTAGCTACACTATTTCATTTTCCAGGAGAAGTTGTTTCTACACCAACTTTACAAAGAATAGATTCTTCAAAATCTTCATCTCCACATAATTTACCTATGTAGATTTAAGTTTTATAATATTATTTTTCATGTTATTATAAAATAATAAGTATGAATAATTATGATTTTAAAAATCTTTTATTAATAAAAAAATTAGAAGAAGAAGACAAAAATAAGACTTTTTTAAGATTTTTAATAATAAATAAATATAGATTTTTGTTATCAATAATTATTCTTTTTTTTATTTTTTTTATTTATAATACTTTTTTTTCAAAAGTAAAAATAAACACTAACAATGATTTATTGTTTCAAATAAATAATGGAGAAACTTTGTTATCTGTTTCAAATAAACTTTATGAAAATAAAATAATAAAATCTTCTTTTGCATTTAAAATATATGTAAAAGTATTTTTTAACAACTCTTATCTTCAAACAGGTATTTATTCTATATCAAAAAATGATTCTCTTGTTTCTATTGCAAATAAAATAATGACTGCTGATTTTGCTATTCCTCCAATAAAAATAACAATTCCAGAAGGTTCTAATATATATAAAATTACAAATATAATAGCAGATTCCTTTAATAAAAAAGAAAATAAAGATCTTTTAATAGATAATTTTGATACAGAAATTATTTTGAATAAATTAAAGGATTTAGAAGGATACTTATTTCCTGATACATATTTATTTTTACCTAATACAAAAATAAACAGTATTATTTCCTCCATGACAGATAATTTTTTCTTTTCAATAAAAAATTTTTTTGAAAAAAATAATAAAGAATTAAGGATTTACTCTCTTGATATGACAGGCTTTAATATAAATGATTATTTTGATATTAAAAATAAAGAAATATTTTTAAATAAAAGATTAACAATAATTAATTCTATAGGAACAACTACAACAAAATTAAAAGATATAATAATAATGGCTAGCTATTTAGAAGGGGAAGCTAATAATGAAGAAGATATGAGAAAAGTTGCTGGAGTTTTGTGGACAAGATTAAAACTAAATTATCCACTACAAATTGATGCTGCTACAAGTACATATAAAGAAAAAGGTCTTACTAAAACTCCAATAAATAATCCAGGCATGATCGCTATTCGTTCAGCTATTAATCCCATAAATACTGGAAGTATTTATTATATAACAGGAAATGACGGTATTACTTATTATGCAAAAGATTACAAAACACATCTTGATAATATAAATAAATATTTAAGAAATAATAGATAATTTTGTGCTATAATCCATATCTATGAAAGAAAGAAATTTAGCATTTATTGATGTAGAGACTACAGGGACAAATTTTGAAAAACACGAAATTATCGAACTTGCTCTTATAGTAGTTAAACAAATAGAAAGAGAAGGTAAAGGTCCTAAAATAGAAATTCTAGGTGAATGGGAATGGAAAATAAAACCAGAAAAGATTGAAGAAGCAGAAGAAGAAGCTCTTCGTATAAATGGTTATAATGAAATAGATTGGATGTTTGCTGTTGATTTGAAAGCAGTAATGGAAGAATTTAACAAAAAAGCAACAGGATGTACTTTTGTATCTCACAATTTAGTATTTGATTATAATTTTGTAAACAAAGCTTATCAAAAAGCTGGTGTAGAAAATACAATGCATTACAGTAAACTTGATACTATTTCTATTGCTTTTGCCAGACTTTATGATGCTCCACAAGCTGATAAATTTTCTTTAAAGTTTTTATGTGAATTATTAAAAGTAGAAAATAGTAAGGCTCACACAGCATTAGCAGACACAAGAGCATTAGTTGAGGTTTATAAAAAATTAATGCGAGCTGTGTAAAAAATAATATTGATTTACTTTTTTTATATTTTTAGATATATTTATTTTAATGTTAAAAAATAATTTAAAAGAAAATAAAAGAAGAAATAAAAGAGTATTTGTTGGAATGTCTGGAGGAGTAGATTCTTCAGTTTCAGCTTTACTTTTAAAAAAGAAAGGTTATGAAGTGATAGGAGTATTTATAAAAGTTTGGCAACCAGATTTTATAGAATGTACTTGGAGAGAAGATAGACAAGATGCTATGAGAGTGTGTAGTGAACTTGATATACCATTTATAACACTTAATCTTGAAAAGGAATATAAAGAAGGTGTTATTGATTATATGATAAGAGAATATAAAGCAGGAAGAACTCCAAATCCAGATGTATTTTGTAATAAAGAAGTAAAATTTGGAGCCTTTCTTGATTGGGCTATTAAAAATGGAGCTGATTATGTTGCTACTGGACATTATGCTCAAAATAAAAATAATTCTCTATTAAAAGGAAAAGATTCTTCAAAAGATCAAAGTTATTTCTTGTGGACATTAAACACAAAGCAACTAGAAAAAATAATTTTCCCAGTCGGAGGACTTTTAAAAACTGAAATAAGAAAAATTGCAGAAGAAAATAATCTTGCAACAGCAAAGAAGAAGGATTCACAAGGACTTTGTTTTATTGGGAAAATAGACGTAAAAGATTTTTTGAAAGAATATATAAAAAATAAAAAAGGAAAAGTCATAGATATAAATTCAAATAAAAAAATTGGAGATCATGATGGAGCTCTTTTTTATACAATAGGTGAAAAAATAAATGGAAAATATATTATAAAAAAAGATAATGAAAAAAATATTTTGTATGTCGTAGAAATTTTAGAAAATAAAAGTTATAAAAATAAAATTGTTCTACAAGAAATAAATTTTACTAAAAAGTTAGAATTAAATAATATTTATTCAGTACAAGAAAGGTATCATGCAAAAGAAATTAAAATAAAAATAAATAAAATTAAACAAAATAAATCTAAAAAAGAATTATTAATTGAATATCAAATTATAGAAAATAAAGAAATTTTTATACAAGTATCAGGGCAATCTTTGGTTTTTTATAAAAATAATATTTTAATAGGAGGAGGGATTATATTATAAATAATTATTATTTAGTAATATATTCTTAATTTGTAAATACTTGCTCAATATATTTACTTGTTATAATAATAATAATATTACTATTTATTTTTTATTTGTTTAATTTAGTAATATTTTTAATAATAAAATTTTTATTTATAATATTCATATGAAAAAATATATAGCAGAATTAATTGGTACAGCTTTATTGGTTTTGATAGGTTGTGGTACAGCTATATTTGTTGGATCAGGAGCTGGATCTGTACTATCTATAGCATTAGCCTTTGGTGTCGCTTTAATATTGATTTCTTATTTGATTTCAAATATTTCTGGAGCTCATGTTAATCCAGCTGTTACTATTGCACTTGCTTTAGCAGGTAAGTTTTCTTGGAATAAAGTATTAGGATATATATTAGCTCAAATACTCGGAGCATTATTAGGTTCTGTTATATTGTTTGCTATTGTTTCTAATATGGAAAATAGCGCTTTATTTATTAATAATGGTTTTGCAACAAATTCATTAATGTTTGGAGTAGGGAATATGTCTGCAGCATTGATAGAAATCGTAATGACTATGGTTTTTTGTTTAGTTATTTTAAATACAACAAAACATAATTGGGTTGCAAATAATACACCTATAGCATCAGGATTGGCTCTATTTGTAGCTAATCTAGTTGCTATACCATTAACAGGCGCATCAATAAATCCAGCAAGAAGTATAGGTCCAGCTCTTGTATCAGGTCAAAATTTAGATTCCTTAGGTATTTTTATAATTGCACCAATATTAGGAGCGATTTTAGCATACTTTATTTATAATTTTGTTTTAGGTCCTGGATATAGTCATGAACATTGGCAACATCACAAAGAAGAACATTAAAAAATAATTTAATTAAAAATACTTACAAAAATGTAAGTATTTTTAATTTTGTAAAAAAAGATTGCACTTTTTTAATTTATGTGATATATTATATTCAATATTGACGAGATGTTTATCTTATATTCTGTCAGGTATGGGTTTTGTGGGTGACTCAGTCAATAATAATTTCGAAATTATTATTAGTTAAACAAAAACAGAAAAATAGTATAGTTAAAATGCTAATTATTTTTATGTCTTATTTTTATAATATTTTATGTCTAAAACCAAAAATATAGAATCAGAATTATTAGTAGCCAAATTACCAAAGAAAACATTTCAAAACTTTAGAAAACCATTTTTAGATTTACCAAATTTAGTAGAAAATCAAATAGATTCTTTTAATAAGTTATTAGAAGAAGATTTAAATATAATCATAAAAGAGTTAAATCCTATAAAAGATTATACTGAAAGAAAGTTTGAAATAGAATTTGGTGATACAGAAATAGAATATCCAAAAATAACAGAAAAAGAAGCTAAAGATAATAAAATTACTTTTGAAGGAAAATTAAAGACAAAAGTTATATTAAGGAATAAAGTTTTAGGAACAGAAAAATCTCAAGAAATATTTTTATCATCATTACCAATGATGACGGTTCATGGTACATTTATAATAAATGGTGTAGAAAGAGTTGTTATTCCGCAATTAGCAAGAAGTTCTGGTGAATTTTTTAGCTTTGAAGAAATAAATGATAAAAAATATTTTTCAGCAAAATTAATACCAAATAGAGGTGCTTGGGTAGAAATAATAACAAAAAATGAGAATGA
Organism: uncultured Candidatus Saccharibacteria bacterium; assembly: GCA_964655555.1. Classification (GTDB taxonomy): domain Bacteria; phylum Patescibacteriota; class Minisyncoccia; order Phycocordibacterales; family UBA5272; genus UBA5272. The sequence goes on from CAZZNF010000004.1 coordinate 7,915, forward strand.
AATGTTTGTAAAAATAGATAAAAAAAGAAAATTTTCTATTATTTCTTTCTTAAGAGTAATAGGATTTCATACTGACAAACAAATAGAAGAAGCTTTTAAAGACGACGAATTATCTAAAGTATATATAATGAATCTTGTTAATAAAGATCCAATAAAAACAAAAGAAGAAGCTTTTATAGATGTCTATAAGAAATTAAGAGATGGGGATTTGGCATCTGTTGAAAATGCTCAATTATTTATTGAAACAATGTTTTCAAAAGAAAGATATGATTTATCTCCAATAGGACGATTAAGATTTAATAAAAGATTTAATTTGTCTACAGAAGCAAAAGAATTAAAAAGAATGACAGCTTCTAAAGAAGATTTTATATTACTTATAAAACATTTAATAAAATTAAATAATGATCCAAATGCAGAAGCTGATGATATAGATCACTTAGCATCAAGAAGAGTAAGATTTGTTGGTGAAATGCTTGGAGTAAAAATTAAAAAAGGAATGTTGCAAATCAAAAGATATATACAAGAAAAAATGTCAGTTATTGAAACAGACACAACACTTCCAATCAATGTAATCAATCAAAGATCTTTACAGGTAAGAATAAAAGAATTCTTTACAATGAATCAATTATCTCAATTAATGAATCAAGAAAATATTTTGGCAGAAATTGAAAATTTGAGAACATTATCTGCTTTAGGTCCTGGAGGTCCAACAAAAGAAAGAGCTGGCTTTGAAATAAGAGATGTTCACACATCTCATTATGGTAGAGTTTGTCCTATACAAACACCAGATGGAGCAAATGTTGGACTTATTTTAAGATTATCAATATATGCGAAAGTTAATGAATTTGGAATAATAGAAACACCTTATGTTAAAGTTAAAAATGGAAAAATAACAAAAGAAATAGTTTATTTAAATGCAATTCAAGAAGAAAATACCGTAATTGCTCATGCTGCAATTAATTATGATGAAACTGGTACTATAAAAGATAAAATGATACAAGCAAGAATAAAGGGTCATCCAGGACTAGTTAGTGCAGATAAAGTAGAATATATTGATGTTGCACCAAATCAAGCGTATTCAATAGCTACAAATATGATTCCATTTTTAGAACATGATGATGCTGCTCGTGCATCAATGGGAGCAAACATGCAAAGACAATCAGTTCCTTTATTATTAAGAGAAGCTCCATATGTAGCAACAGGATTAGAAGAATTTGCAGGAAAAGATATAGGAAGAGTTGTAATTGCAGAAAATGCTGGAACAATAAAATATGTAGATTCTAAAAAAATAATAATGATAGATAATAAAGAAAAAGAAATAGTTTATGACTTAATAGATTTTTCTTTAACTAATCATCATACAGTCTTTTATCAAAGACCAATAGTTAATATTGGGGACTCAATTAAAAAAGGACAAGTTTTAGCAGATTCAGCTTCTACAAGAAATGGACAAATTTCAATAGGGCATAATATAAGAGTAGCTTTTATGAGTTGGAATGGAGCTAATTATGAAGATGCAATTATAATATCTGAAAAATTAGTAAGAGAAAAGAAATTCTCATCTATACATGTAGAAGAGTTTATTTGTAATGTTCGTGATACAAAATTAGGAGAAGAAATAACAACTCACGATATTCCTAATGTTAGTGAAATAAAATTAAAAAACTTAGATGAAGATGGTATTATAAAAATAGGTGCAGATATTCGTTCAGGAGATATTTTGGTAGGTAAAATTACACCAAAAGGTGAAACAGAATTAACTCCAGAAGAAAGACTTTTGAGAAGTATTTTTGGTGAAAAAATAAGAGATGTTAAAGATACATCTATGAGACTTGATAATGGTAAAAGAGGAAGAGTTATAGGTGTAAAAATATTCTCAAGAGAAAGAGGTGATGTTTTAGATAGTGGAATTATTAAAAGAATACACGTTGAAGTAGCGCAATTAAGAGATATTTCTGTTGGTGATAAATTAGCTGGACGACACGGAAATAAAGGTGTTATTTCTAGAATATTACCTATTGAAGAAATGCCGTTTACTAAAGATGGAGAACCTATAGATATTATTTTGACTCCACTTGGAATTCCATCAAGAATGAATATTGGACAAATATTAGAAATGCATTTAGGGTTAGCTGCAAAAACTTTAGGCTATCAAGCAATTGTTCCGGTTTTTTCTGGAGCTACAGATAAAGAAATAAAAGAAGAATTAATAAAGTCTGGTTTTGACGAATCTGGAACCGTAGATTTATATGATGGTAGAACAGGTGAGAAATTTTCTGACAAGATAGCAATAGGAATAATGTATATGTTGAAACTACATCACTTAGTCGAAGATAAATTACATGCTAGAAGCATAGGACCATATTCGCTTATTACACAACAACCATTAGGTGGAAGATCTCAAAATGGAGGTCAAAGATTTGGAGAGATGGAGGTTTGGGCACTTGAAGGATACGGAGCTTCAAATATTTTGAGAGAAATGTTAACAATTAAATCAGATGATATAGTAGGTAGAGCAGATGCTTTTAATAGTATTATTAAAAATACAGAAATAAAACAACCAAATGTACCAGCTTCTCTTAATGTTTTATTTAATACTTTAAGAGGTTTAGCTTTAGATGTTATACCTTTATCAAAAAATGAAAAAAAAGATGATACTTTTACAAAAATAGAAGAAAAATTAGAAGAAGAAATTTAATTATTTTAAAAATATGAAAACAATAAACACAACTAATTTTGATGCATTACAAATTAAAATAGGATCTCCGGAAGCAATAAAAACTTGGAGTTATGGAGAAGTTACAAAAGCTGAAACTATAAATTATAGAACAGGAAGAAGTGAAAGATCTGGTTTATTTGATGAAAAGATATTTGGACCAGAAAAAGATCACGAATGTTTTTGTGGAAAATATAAAAGAATAAGATATAAAGGTATAATTTGTGAAAAATGCGGAGTAGAAGTAACAAAATCAATTGTTAGAAGAGAAAGAATGGGGCATATTGAACTTGCAACACCAGTAGCTCATATTTGGTTTTTAAGAGGTGTTCCTTCAAGAATAGCTTTGGTATTAGGAGAATCACCAAATAAAGTAGAAAAAGTTATATATTTTGCAAGCCACATAATAACAAAAGTAAATAATAATGAAAAAGAAGAGTTATTAAAAAATCTTGAAAGCGAATTCAAAACAAAAATTAAAATAACATCTGACGAGAAAACAAAAGATAAATTGAAAGAATTAATGCTTGCAACAAAAAAAGAAATAGCAGAATTACAAGAAGGAAAAATTTTAGATGAATTAACATATCATAGATATTCTTTAAGATATAGTAGTGCTTTTGAGGCAGGTATTGGCCCTGAAGCTGTGTATAATATTTTTAAAAAAATAGACTTAGATTTATTAGAAGAAAATATAGTAAAAAATATTGAATCAGCATCCACATTAGAAAAAGAAAAAGAAAAAAAGAGATTATCTTTTATTAGAGCTTTGAAATCTGCAAATATAAGACCAGAATGGATGTTTATAACTGTATTACCAGTAATACCCCCAGGATTAAGACCTATGGTAGCTTTAGAAGGAGGTAGATATGCAACTAGCGATATAAATGATTTATATAGAAGAATAATAAACAGAAATAATCGTTTATTAAAGTTAAAAGAAATAAATGCACCAGAAGTAATTTTAAGAAATGAAAAAAGAATATTACAAGAAGCTGTAGATGCTTTATTGGATAATTCAAAAAGAAAAGGTCAAAATAAAGCGATGACAATTTCTGGACAAAAAAGACAATTAAAATCTATTTCAGATAGTTTGAAATCTAAATCAGGATTATTTAGACAAAACCTTTTAGGAAAAAGAGTTGATTATTCAGCAAGAAGTGTAATTGTTGTTGGACCTGATCTCGCAATTGATGAATGCGGACTACCAAAATATATGGTATTAGAATTATTCAAACCATTTGTTATATCTAAATTATTAGAAAGAGAATTTGCTTTTAATATAAGAGGCGCTAACAAATTAATAGATGAAGGTATATCAGAAGTTTGGGAAATATTAGAAGAAGTCATACAAGGTAAGTATGTATTATTAAACAGAGCTCCAACATTACACAGACTTGGAATACAAGCATTTAAACCAAAAATGATAGAAGGAAAAGCTATACAATTACATCCACTAGTATGTATGGCATTTAATGCTGACTTTGATGGAGATCAAATGCCTGTTCATTTACCATTAAGTAAAGAAGCGCAATTAGAAGCTAAAGAAATATTAGCATCTAATAATAATTTATTAAAACCTGGTTCTGGAGATCCAATTATTCTTCCTCGTATGGATATGTTACTTGGTTGTTTTTGGCTCACAACACAAATAGATGGAATAAAAGGAGAAAATAAATATTTTGGCTCACCTAATGAAGCTATAACTGCTAGTGAATTTGGTATTGTAGATATAAGAGCAAAGATTTTTGTAAATCCTTCTAGTAAAGAAAAATACAAAAAATTTGAAGGTAAAAGATTTGAAACAACAGTAGGAAGATTATTATTTAATTCTATATTACCTGAAGATTTTGAATTCATAAATGAACAAATAGAAGTATCTTTAATGAATAAAATAGTAGAACAAATAATAAATAAATATGGTTTTGAAAAATCTCCTAAAATATTAGATAAAATAAAATCTTTTGGATTTAAATATGCAACAATTTCAGGAACAACTTGGAGTATAGATGCCGTAAAAGTTCCAGAAAAGAAGTCTTCTATAATAGAAGAAGGCAATAAAGAAGAACAAAAAATAATAAATTATTTCAATGAAGGTTTATTATCAGAAGAAGAAAGATATCAAAAAGTTGTAGAGAATTGGCTTTCTGTAAAATCAAAAGTAGAATCATTAATGAAAACAGATTCAATAGAAAAACATGGTTCAGTTTATAATTTAATAACTTCAGGAGCAAGAGGATCTATGAAACAATTAGTACAAATTGCCGGAATGAAAGGTGTAATTGTAAATTCTGCAGGTAATAATATAGATTTTCCTATATTAGCTTCAAACAAAGAAGGATTGTCTCCTGTAGAATATTTTATTACAACTTATGGAGCAAGAAAAGGAACATCTGATACAGCATTAAAAACAGCAGAAGCTGGATATTTAACAAGAAGATTAGTTGATGTAGCTCAAAATATTGTTATTTTAGAAAAAGATTGTGGAACAAAAAAACATATTAGAGTTTCTTCAGAAAATGTAATGGGAATAGAAATTCCTTTAGCTAAATCAATAAGAGGAAGAGTTTTAGCAAAAGATTTATTAACAAAAAATGGTGAAATTTTGATGAAAGAAGGAACTTTAGTTAAGAAAAGTGATGTTAAAGAAATTATAAATAACGACATTAAAGAAGCTTTTGTGTATAGTCCTTTATCTTGTGAATCATTAAATGGTATTTGTCAAAAATGTTATGGAGAAGATTTAGCAAAAAATGACTTAGTAAAAATTGGAGAAGCTGTTGGTATAGTTGCTGCACAAGCAATTGGAGAACCTGGAACACAATTAACAATGAGAACTTTCCATTCTGGAGGAGTTGCTGGATCAGATATCACACAAGGGTTACCTAGAGTTTCTGAAATTTTTGAAAAAAGATCTCCAAAAAGTCCTGGTGTTATATCTTTATCAAATGGAGAAGTTATAGAAATAATAAGAAATAAAAAAGAAAAGAAAATTATTGTAATGAGTAATGATGACGGTTCTTATAAAGACTCAAAGAAGAAAGGAATGAGAATTGAATACGATGTTTTGTATTCAAGAAGACCAGTAGTTAAAAAAGGCGATAAAGTTGTTAAAGGTCAAGCTTTAACAGATGGTTCTTTAAACATAACAGATTTATATGAACTTTCTGGAAAAGAAAATGCTCAAAATTATATAATAAATGAATTAAATAAAGTTTATGAATTACAAGGTGCTTCAATATCACGAAAACATATAGAATTAATAGTAAAACAAATGTTTTCTAGAGTTGAAATAATTTCTGTTGGAGATACTTCATTTACAGAAGGAGAAATTATTGAATTATCAGATTTTATTATAGAAAATAATAAAGTAGAATCTATTAAAGGAATTATTGCAAAAGCAAAAATATTAGTATTAGGTATTTCAGAAGTTGCTCTCACAACAAATTCATGGTTATCATCAGCCTCATTTCAACATACAACAAAAGTCTTAATAAATGCAGCTTCAAGAGGTGATATAGATAAATTAAAAGGCATAAAAGAAAATGTAATAGTTGGTAAAGCAATTCCAGCAGGGACAGGATTGAGAAATCATTCTAAATAATATATTTTAATTATAAATAAATTATATATTAAAAATTTCTTTTTTTGACTATAATATTATATTATATAAAAATGGAAGCTAAAGACAAAATAAAAGAAACATTATCAATAATAGATGTTGTTTCTACTTATTTAAAATTAGAGAAACAAGGATCTCAATATAAAGCAAGATGTCCTTTTCATAATGAAAAGACACCCAGTTTTTATATATCACAAGAAAGAAATACTTATCATTGTTTTGGTTGTGGAGAACATGGCGATATATTTTCTTTTGTAGAAAAAATGGAATCTGTTAATTTTTATGAAGCATTAACTATTTTATCAGTAAGAGCTGGTATAGAATTAAAAAATTATAAAAAAGAAAATAAAGAAAAAGAAAAAAGTTTAATAGAAATATTAAATAAAGCTAAAGAGCATTTTATTAAAAATCTTGAAAATAGTCCTGAGGCTAAAATTTATTTAGCAGAAAGAGGTTTAACTCAAGAAACAATTAAAGAGTTTGAAATAGGATTTTCATTAGGTGGAGAATTAGGATGGAGAGATTTGTTTATAGAATTATCAAAAAAAGGTTTTAGTATAGAACAAATGTTGTCTGCTGGTCTTATTATTAAAAAAGAAAATGAAGAAAAGTATTTTGATAGATTTCGTGGACGAATAATGTTTCCTATTAAAAATAGCTTTAATAATACTGTTGCTTTTTCTGCTAGAATTTTGCCTAAATTTGATGACGGTAAAATGGGTAAATATATAAATTCTCCAGAAACAGAAATATATCATAAGAGTAAAATTTTATTTGGATACAATATTGCAAAAAAATATATAGCAGAAAAAAAGGAAGTTATAATAACTGAAGGTCAAATGGATTTGATAATGAGTAATCAAGTTGGAATTAAAAACATAATAGCAACTTCTGGAACAGCTATTTCAGAAGAACATATTAATATACTTAAAAGATTTGCTGATAAAGTTTTATTATCTTTTGATCAAGACAAGGCTGGAGAAGAAGCTCAAAAAAAATGTGCTTTTTTAACACTTTATGCAGGATTAGATGTTTATATTATAGATAAAAAAGAAGGAATAAAAGATGTTGCTGATTTAATAAATAATTTTGGAGGAGAAGAATGGATCAATTTTATAAACAAAAAGAAACATATTATAGAATTTTTAACAGAAAAAATACTAAAAACTACAAATGAAAAAAGAGAAATAGGTTTCTTTTTACAAAGAGAAATAATTCCAGTTTTAAAGGCTATAAATAATAATATAGATAAAGATTATTTTATAAAATATGTATCTCAAAAATTAAATGTTAATGAAACATCTATTATTTCTGAAATCTCAAAAATTAAATTAAATAATCAAGTAGAAAAAAAAGAGGATGATGAAAAAATAAATAAGGAACTTTTTATAAATAATTTATTATTATTAATATTAGCATTAATTACTTGGAAAAACATTGATATAAATAATTTTTTTGAAAAAGAAAAGGAAAAAGAATTATTAGATATATTTTTAGAAAAAAGTAAAATAATCCCAAATGAGTTAATAGAAAAAGAAATAATAAAATTAGAAAACGAATTTAATTCCAACAAAGTTTATATTGATAATTCAGAGAAATTTATAAAAAATTATTTTGATGATTTGATCAAAAATTATAAAAGAAAAATTATTAAAGAGTTTATTTCTAATTTAGAAAAAGAATTAAAAACAAATGACAATAATAATATAGAAAAAATAATGAATTATTATAAATATTTACAAAATATATAAAATAAAAAAGTCTTGCATTTTAATTTTTTATATATTATAATAAATAAAATTTGACAAAGGTGTGTTTATAATTTGTATAAATTAAAATATGAAAAAACCAATTAAAAAAGCCAAAAAAACCAAAAGTGTTAAAAAGACAATTATCAAAAAAAAGAAAATAAAAAATAATACCAAAAAAACAATTAAAAAAACAAATAACATAAAATCAAATAAAACAAAAAAAGTAATAAAAAAATCAACAAAAACAGATAGTAAAAACAATAAGATAAAAAATAATTTTGTTAATCTGAAGTCTTTATCAACAAAAGAAAAAGTTGCAGAGAAAAAAAGAAGAGAAGTTAAAAATGCTAAAGATAAAATAGAAAGAGAAAAAAGAATAGCAAAGAATAAAAAAAATTTATTAAAAAAGAATAGACTTTTATCTAAAAATAAAAAAATAAATAAAAAAGATGAAATTCTTTTATCAAAAGAAGAAGAGATAATTAAAAAAGGCAAAGAGAGAGGTTTTATAACTTATGATGATATTATAAAAATATTTCCAGATTTAGAAAAAAATATAGAGTATTTAGATCAGTTATATGAAAAACTTTCTATTTCAGGAGTTGAAGTTTTAGATGGTAGTAGTAATTTATTAGATATAGATGAAGATATAAATAATTTGTCAAAAGATGAAGCGAATAGAGATAGTATACAAATGTATTTGAAAGAAATAGGTCAATATCCATTATTATCTTCTCAAGAAGAAAAAGAATTAGCTGAAAGAATTGAAATGGGAGATGAGGAAGCAAAAAATATTTTAATGAAATCTAACTTGAGATTAGTAGTTACTTTTGCTAAAAAATATGTTGGTAGAAGTCCAAATTTGACTTTATTAGATTTGATACAAGAAGGTAATCTTGGACTTTATAAAGCTGTAGAAAAATATGATTTTAGTAAAGGATTTAAATTTTCTACTTATGCTTGTTGGTGGATAAGACAAGGAATAATAAGAGCTTTAGCTGATCAATCAAACACAATAAGAGTTCCAGTTCATATGGTTGAAACAATAACTAAATATAAACAAGTTTTAAGAAGATTGTCACAAGATTTAGGACGAGAACCTTTATCAGAAGAAATTGCTAATGAAATGGGTATAGAAGTTGAAAAAATACATACAATAGAATCAATAAATCAAGAAATTTTATCTTTAGAAAAACCAATGGGAGATGAAAGTGATAAATCATCTTTAGGAGAATTTATTCCTGACGATAAAATCTTATCTCCAGATCAAGAAGCAAGCAGAAGAATACTTGCCGATCAAATAAATGAAATTTTAATGGATTTATCAGAAAAAGAAAGGAAAATTATAGAAATGAGAAATGGTTTAGGAATATATAATGGAGTAATGCACACACTTGAAGAAGTAGGAGAAGAGTTTCAAGTTACAAGAGAAAGAATAAGACAAATTGAAGCAAAAGTACATGAAAAAATTCGTGATCACGAAAAAGCTTACAGATTAAGAAATTTTTAAAAAAAAAAAAAAGAAGACTATGTCTTCCTTTTACTTGTGAAAATTAAATATACTGCTGAAAGTGAAGCTGTTAATACAATAATTAAGAACAAATATAAAGAAAATTTATCTAAAAGATTTAAATCTTCTTTATTTTCAAAATTTTTTTGTATTTTTAATAATAAACAAAAAAAAGTCGTTAAACTTGTAAATATAAACACTTTTTTTATTCTATTTCGCATAATTAATAATTAATAATTAAAGAATATTTTTCATATTATATCTTAACATAAATTAAATATAAAGTCAATATTAATTATATATCGCAGGTTTACTTAAGCTTAAAAATCTGTTATTATTTTGTAATAAATTATGCTTATTGATCATATAACTTTAAAAATAAAAGCTGGAGATGGTGGTACTGGCGTCGTTCGTTGGCGAAGAGAAAAACATATACCGTATGGAGGACCTGCTGGTGGTGATGGAGGAAAAGGTGGCGATGTTTATTTTCGTGTTATTCAAGATATTCAAGCTCTTGATAATTATAAAAATAAAAAAGAATGGAATGCTCAAAATGGTGAAGCTGGTAAAAAGAAAAGTATGCATGGAAGTAATGCAGAGGATTTATTTTTGAATATTCCATTAGGTTCTAGTGTTTATAATAAAACATATAATATTAAATATGAATGTAATAAAATTGAAGATATTTTAATACTTCGTGGAGGAAAAGGTGGGCTTGGAAATGAAAATTTTAAAACTTCAACCAATCGTGCTCCAGAAGAATTTACAAAAGGTGATAGAGGAGAAGATGCTATATTTGAAATAGAATTAAAACTTATTGCAGATGCTGGGCTTATAGGTTTGCCAAATGCTGGTAAAAGCTCATTACTTAATGCTATTACTAATGCAAATGCAAAGATAGGTAATTATGCTTTTACTACACTGGAGCCAAATCTTGGAGCTTATAAAAATTATGTATTAGCTGATATTCCTGGGCTTATAGAGGGAGCAAGTGAAGGAAAAGGACTCGGTTATAAATTCTTAAAACATATATCTCGCACTAGAATGCTTTTTCATTTAATTTCTGCTGAAAATGCTGATGTAAAATTAGCTTATAAAACTATTCGTGAAGAATTAAAAAATTATGATAAGAAAAATAAAGAAGATAATTTACTTTCAACAAAAGATAATGAATTAGCAAAGAAAAAAGAAATAATTATACTTTCAAAAATAGATGAAGTGAAAACACAAAAAGAATTAGATAAAAAAATAAAAGAACTTGCAAAAATTTCAAAACAAAAAGAAGAAGATATTATTACTCTTTCACTTTTTGATGATAAAAGTCTAAAAGATTTTCAAAAGAAATTGGATAGTATTTTAAAAATGAAGTAATTTTCTGCATAGACAATTTAAATATAAAATGTTAATATAAAAAAGTAAAAATTCTTTTTTAATTTTAAAAATATTCTTTATGTCTGATAAAAATTGTGGAATGTGTACTTATTTTAAGTATACAACTAAAGAAAACTGGGCTAGAAGTGGAGTTTGTAATCCTCCTTCTGGAATAAAATACAACAAAGATTTTTTCAATGAAATTTGTGATGAGTTTTCTAAAAAGCCTATAGTATTAGAAAATATTGAAGAATTTCATGATATGAAGACATGTCCAGTATGTTCTCAAGGAGATGGTGCAGAAGAATGTTGTCCATTTTTTGAATAAATTTTATATCCTATAAATTTTATTATTTATATAATTTATAGGATATTTTTATTTCATTTTTTCTTTTATTATTTCAGTAAACATTTGAGGGTTACCAGAGCCTTTGGCTTCTT
>CAZZNF010000005.1:0-4503 GCA_964655555.1 uncultured Candidatus Saccharibacteria bacterium
AGTGATGTATTAAATGATCTCAAAATAGTCTGATTCAAACTTTTACCTACTATTTTTTCAAATTCTTCTCCTGCTTTTCTTTTTTGTAGATTTTCTCTTATTCTATCAAACACAACTATTGTGTCTGCCATAGAAATAGCCATTATTGTTAATAAAGCCAAAATAAATAAAGAATCTATTTCAGCTCCATGTATAACTCCAAGTAAAGCATAGACTCCAAGTGGAATTATTATGTCATGAATTAAAGTAAATATAGTTATTAATCCATATTTCCAACTAGAAACAGGTTTTGAAACTTCTCTAAAAGAGAAAGCTATAAATATCATTATTACAATAATAACCAAAATAACAGACCAAATCGCTTTTTGTGTTAATTCTTTTCCTATTGATGGTCCTATTATATTTTCTGATATTTGTTTTGCATTGTAGTTTTGATCGTTATTAAAACTCCAAGCATTATTAAATATTTCCCTATTATTTTCATCTATATAGTCATTTAATCTCAAACTAATTATATTTTTACCATTAGCTTCAGTCTTTTGTAAAGAAACATCTTTAATATCAAAACCATTTTTAATCAAGTTTTCTTTTATAATAGATAAATCTATTATTCCATCTTTATTTTTTGAAAGATTATCATAAGACAAAACAATATCAGTTCCACCTGTGAAATCAATAGCTTTTTTTATACCTTTATCAAAAACTAGAAATATAGATGCAATCATCAATATTAAACCTATTATTAGAAAAGTCCATTTGTATTTTACTATAAACATATATTTTTAATTAATTATTTTTTAAATCCAGACCCAAATAAAAATCTCATTACCTTATAATATTTACTATCATTTTGTGGGACAAAAGCTCTTATAAAGTATTTTGAAATAATCATTGATGAAAATAATGATACTATAACTCCTATACCAAAAACAAAACCAAAACCTTTTAATAAAGTAGAACCAAAATTATAAAGTATTATTGATACAAGTATAGACGCTATATGAGAATCTCTTATAGAAGTCCAAGCTCTTTTAAATCCTTCTTCTGTTGCTTCTTCTAGTTTTTTACCCATAGCTTCTTCTTCTTTTAATCTTTCAAAAATCAAAATATTAGCATCTATTGCAATTCCTATTGATATTATAAAACCTGCTATACCAGCAGCTGTCAAAACAACTGGAATTGATTTGAATAAAAATAATACAATTCCAACATATGATATTAAAGCAATAGAAGCAAGTAACCCAGGCAATCTATACCAAATTATCATTAAAATTATAATAATAAGTAAAGATAATTCTCCTGCTAATATACCATCAGCTTTTGCTTGAGAACCAAGTGTTGCTTCTACTATTTGTGATGATGATAATTTAATAGGCAATGGTAATGCTCCAGAATTTAATCTTTTTACAAGAGTTTTTGCTTCTTCAACACTAAAACCTCCTGAAATTGTAGCATCTCCACCAGTTATTTCTTGTTGTACTGTTGGTGAAGATATTACTTCTCCGTCTAGAAATATAGCTATTTGTTTGCCTATATTGTCTTTTGTTATTTGAGCAAACAGCTTTTTACCTTCTTCATTGAAACTTATAACAACTTGTGGTTTATTTGTTAATTGATCAAAAGACAAGATAGATTTTCTTAAATAATTACCGTTTAATCCTGTATCAACCAATCTTTCTGTTGAAGTTCCATTTTTCTCGTCTGTCTCTATTATTTTGAATTCTAATATTGGAGTATCTCCTATCATTTTGATAGCATCGTCAAGATTTGTTATCCCTGGCAATTCTACTATTAATCTATATTCATCGCTATATTTAGAATATTCAGTCCTTACAATTGATTCTGATACTCCAAAAGCATTTATTCTTTTTTCTATAACATCACGAAGACCATTCATACTATCATCTATTTTTAATTTTGATGTTTCTATACTAGTTATTTTTTGTCCTGTTGTTGTTGATACAGATGTGGTAGAATTTTCTGCTTCTTTATTTATTTCATTTATTTTTGTTATATCTGCTATATATGTTAAAGAAGTTCCTCCATTTAAATCGAGGCCAAATTTATAATCTTTCATTTGAAAAGAAAGTATATACCACAATACTATTGAACCAATAAATAGCCAAAAAGCTATAACTCTATAAGATAATCTTTTTTCTTTCATAATTTATTTTTTAATTCAAAAAGGCTTTTTGCCTTGAATAAGGTAGATTATAGCAAAATGTAGCAAAAAAATAAACTTTTTATTTATATAGCTTTTTATCTATAATAAGTCTTAACATTTCTTTTTCTTCTTCTGTTTTTGCTATCAAAATATTATCTTTTTTAAGATTAAGCCATGAAATTTTTTTAAGAAATCTTTTTCTGAAAATTTCTGATTTTTCCAATATTGCACCAGTTAACACAATAGCATCTATTTTTTCTAAATGAGAAAGAGCTACACCTATATATTCATTTATTTTATTTATATATACATCAAGTGCAAAATTACAATTTTCCCTATCTTCTTTATTTTTAGAATCTAATCCAGATACAATATCTCTCATGTCTTTTCTTTTTGATAAGAAATATAGTCCGCTTTCTTCATATAATTGATTAGCTGTGTTTATAATATTAGAATTAACTTTTTCTAAAAGTGAAAAATTCTTAGTCTTTTTTTCTAAAATATCAAATACGATAAAAGGATCAACATCGCCAGACCTTGTTAGATTTATCAATCCTGATAATGGGGTCATACCAAAAGAGTTAAAAATACTTTTACCATTTTTAATTGCTGTCACAGATCCTCCACCACCTAAATGTATTGCAATTATATTTTTGTATTTCTTACTATATCTATTTGATATTTCACTCATTGAGATACCATGATATCCGTATTTTCTAAATATATTTTTACCAATACTTTTAACAGCATAAGTATATGTTTCTTTTGATATAGTAGAATGAAATGTTGAGTCAGATATTCCTATTAATTCAAATTTATATGCTATTTTTTTTCTTTTACAAACTTCTCTTAATTCAAAAATTTGTTTTAACTCATTTATTAAACTCTCTGTATGTAATACATCATATTTCTTTGCGAATTCTAGTTTTTCTAAATATTCTTTGTCTATTACTTTGTCTTCTAAGAAAAACTCTCCGACAGCAACTACTCTTTCTGCTATTATATCTATATCACTTATACTGAAATTATACTTTTCTTTTGCTATTTTGAAAAAAGCAAAAAAAGCATCTTTCAAATCTATTTCTGGATAATATTCTTTGTGGTCAAATGCAATAGAAAACAATTCTCTACTTATATTATCTTTCTTATTGTATGCATACACAGAATACTTTCTTGATGCAGAACCAATATTTGAAATCATTATTATTTTTTCATTTTTTTTAAACATATTTTTAATTTGGCCAATTTAATATTCTATCACTATCAATAAAATGACTTTTAAGATATTTAACTTCTATCTCCATAGTTTCTCTTATTTCTTTTCTCAAAAAGTCTCTTACTTCTTTTTCTATTTTTTTGGATATAAATAATTTATCTAATATCCAATTTGCTACATGATATCTGCTTGTTTCATTTAATATATGCATATGCAAAAGTGTTGTTATACCTCCTCTTTCAATATAACCTCTTACATCTACATCTTTATTACTATATCCAGCTTCAAAGAAAAATCTCATTAATGATTGTGGATGTCCATGAAAATTAGCAAAAACTTTTGCATCTTTTATAATAGTTTGTAGTTTTTTGCTAAAATTAATTCTTTTTTCACTAAAAGTATCTGCTGCTGATAATTTTGATATAGCCATAAATCCTATCTTAAATCTTTTTCTTTCTTTTTGTAATTTATATTTAATAAATAATTTATTTATTAAATCTATTCCTGCTATAGCTTCAAGAGAAACATAATCACCAGTTCCTGAAATTATTAAATCATAACTTTCATTAGGTTTTTTGATATCAGAAAAAGTATCTATAATAATAACTTCTTCTTCTAAACTTCTTTTTGCTATTTTTTCACTCACAAACATTGGTCTATCCATATCTTTTCCAGCTACCAAAATATTTATTTTATTTTTACTTTTACAAATCATTTCCATTGCATATCCTGTTGCTACAGCATCAATAGGAAAGTATAAGTCAACTTCTTCAGAGTTTCTAGCTAACATATCATCTATAAAACCAGGATTTTGATGTGAATATCCATTATGTTCTTGAAGCCAACCTGGTGCTGTCAAAATAATATTAAATGAAGAGAAATCACCTCTCCAAGGTATAGTATTTGAAACTCTCAAAAACTTTAAGTATTGATCTATCATAGAAACCATAACTTGTGCAAAAGCTTCATAAGTAGCAAAGAAAGCATGCCTTCCAGTCAAAATATATCCCATCATCATTCCAATTAATGTGTTTTCTGAAAGCATTTCTATTACTCTTCCGTTTTTTGATAAATCTTTTTCCCAAGGTCTTGTTTCTAAAAGCCAAGCTCTGCTTTCTTCTTT
>CAZZNF010000005.1:4603-7684 GCA_964655555.1 uncultured Candidatus Saccharibacteria bacterium
TTTCGGTAGAATTCAATTTTGGATTAAATAACTCTTCTATTTTATAACTTCTAAGCCATTTCTCAAGTTCTTTTAATTCTATATCACTTATTTTTGAATTTTCAAATGGTACTTGATGAGACTCTGAGTTTCCTTCTATTTTTATTTTATTAAATTGTTTTGGACCAGTCCAACCTTTATCACTTTTCAAAATAATTACAGGCAAACCTTTTATAGAGCCAGTTAATTTTAATTTAATTATTTTATTAAATGCTTTATCTAATGCATTTTGCATTAATATATGAACATTGTCTTTTTCAAGAAAATAATTATCTTTATTTGCTAAAATCTTTGTATCACTGCTTGCATCTACTATTATTGCTTCATAATTATGTCCTTCAAAAAATGTTTTTAATTCTTCATCAGACATTCTACCAAAAATAGTTGGTCCAGATATTTTATAGCTATTTAGATTTAATACTGGCAATACTACACCATTATCTTTTGTATTTATAAATTTTGAAGAATGCCAAGCTGTTGCGACAGATGCTGTTTCAGCTTCTCCATCTCCTACCATTACAACAGATATTAAGTCTTTATTGTCTAAAACAGATCCATATGCATTTGATATAGAATAACCAAGCTCTCCTCCTTCTAAAATAGCTCCAGGAGTGTCAGGTGATGCATGAGTTGGAAATCCAGTAGGTGAACCAAAATGCTTTATCATATTTGCTAAACCTTCTTTGTTATAAGTTATATCAAAATCAAATATGTTTTTAATATTCTTATTATTTTTATCAAAAAAATAAGATAAAGTTTTCTCCATAAATAAATTAGCCTGTAATGCTGGGAAGTCATGCCCTGGTCCTAACAAAAACATTATATTTCTCAATCCTGGATTTGATTTTTGATTATTTTTAAGATATAAATTTAAGTGAGCCAAAAGGAAATTAACTCCTGTCGCACCTCCCCAATGTCCTAATAATCTATTTTTGATATCATTATGCCTTAATTCTCTTTCTAAAAAGAAATTATCTTTAAGATAAAGTTGTGCTGCTGTTAAATAATTTACTACTCTTAAATATTTTTTAATATTAGAATAATCTTGTTTTTTATTTTTTGTTATCATAAATATATTTTATCATGTAGTTAAAATATATTTATAAGTTATTAACAATAAATTTATTCAAAATGAATTTTTTCTTTTTCTTCTATTATTTTTTTTAATTTAATATTTTGAATTAAATTATTATCTTTCTCTATTATTTTTTTTGCTTCATCTTTTGCTATTTCTACTAATTTAATATTTTTTATTGCTTCCATCGCTAAATCACTTACACCCCATTGCTTACCTTCACCAAGAGCACCTATACCTCTTTGTTCTAAATCATATTCAGCAAGAGAAAAGCCGTTTTTTGCTTTTATTAAAGCATTTAATCTTTCTTTTGTATTTTCACTATTTGCATTTGAAAAGATATAACAAATACTTTCCCTATCTCCTCTACCAATTCTACCTCTTAATTGATGAAGTTGTGCCAGCCCAAATCTTTCTCCATTTTCTATTATCATTCTACTTGCATTTCTTACATTTACACCAACTTCAATAACTGATGTTGCTATCAAAATCTGTATTTCATTTTTCAGAAATCTCTCCATTATTATTTCTTTTTCTTCTTTTTTTATTTTTCCTGATAATCCATATACTTTTATATTTTTTTCTCCTTCTTTTTCTAAAAATTTTTCTATGTTTTTTATTTCGCTTTTTACAGATCTTAAATTGAGTTTTTTAGAATTTTGTAATTCTTCTTCATCAAGCTCGTCTATTCTTGGAACTATAATATATGCTTGATACCCTTTTTTGATTTCAGATATTATTTCTCTATAAATATCTTCTCTTTCTTTCTCTTTTGCTATATTTGTGATAATCGGTTTTCTTTCTTTTGGCATTTCATCTATTATAGATAAATCTAAATCTCCAAAAATAGTGAGTGCTAATGTTCTTGGTATTGGAGTAGCTGTCATTGATAATAAATGTGGCAACTTAAACTTTTCTTCAATTATTTTTTGTTTTTTATTTGTTTTATTTTTGATATCATTTGCGACAAGTGTTTTTATATTTAATGATTTTTTATTTGCTAATTCTTTTCTTTGTTTTACACCAAATCTATGTTGTTCGTCAACTATTACAAGTGCTAAATTATTAAATGAAACAGATTTTTGTATAAGTGAATGTGTTCCTATAATTATAGATATATTTCCATTTCCTATATTTTTAATAAGTTCGTTTTTAGATATATTTGTAGCTTTGTTTTTGTCTTGTTTACTTGGAAATTTTTTACAATTTTTACTAGTTAATAATCCTATTTCAATATTTTCATTTATAAATGTTTTTGAAAATGATTCAAAATGTTGTGTTGCTAATATTTCTGTTGGAGCCATTATTGCTACTTGTAATCTTTTATTTTCTTCTTTATTTCTATTGTCATAATGTGTAGTCAAAAAAGAAATTATTTCAGCAACTAATGTCTTACCACTTCCAACATCTCCTTCTAATAATCTACCCATTGGCTCTTTTTTATTCAAATCATTTGAAATTTCATTTATAACTTTTCTTTGTGCTTTTGTTAAAGAAAATCCATTCCTTTTTTCTATATGTTTTATAAAATTATTTAATTCATCACTATTAATTTTATATGATAAATTATGTTTTGCTTTTTCTTTTTCTAATTGTTTAATTATTTGTATAAGAAATATTTCTTGAAATGAAAACCTCTTTCTTGCTACCAAAATCTGCTTTTTATCTTTTGGTAAATGTATATATAAATATGCTTTATCAAGACTTGGTAAAAATAATTTATTCAAAATGTTCTTCTCTATCATATCTTCGTCTTTTATTTTATCTAATATTTTGTATTCCAAAATACATTTTTTAATCAAAGAAAATAAAAATAAAGATGAGATACCTTTTGTCTCTTTATATATAGGTATAAAGTCTTTATCTTTTATACCATTATCAAAAAGAGAGTTTTCAAAAAAAATATGATCCTTGCTAACTCTATCTATAACAGGATTCAAAATAGAAAATGAATTATTTTTTTCTTG
>CAZZNF010000005.1:7784-18400 GCA_964655555.1 uncultured Candidatus Saccharibacteria bacterium
TGCTAACTCTATCTATAACAGGATTCAAAATAGAAAATGAATTATTTTTTTCTTGAACTATGCCTGATACTTTCACAAATTCTCCATCATTATACATTTTTGCTATATATGCTTGATGAAACCAAACAAGTTTAATATTTCCAGTTAAATCCACAAGTTGTCCTTCACACATTGGAATATGTCCCTTAAAACTTCTTTTAATTTTAAGATTTTTTAATTCTCCAAACAAAATTACATTATCTCCTTTTTTAATATTTTGTATATTTCTATTTTCTCTATCATCTAAATATCTTTCTGGAAAGTAATTCAATAAATCTTTTATATTAAACAATTTCAATTTTTTTAATGCTGTTTTCTGTTCTCCATTTAATCTTGATATTTTTGACAATTCAGTATTCAAATCTATATTTAACATAGTTAAATTATATATTATAAAGACATATAAAAATAAATTGACAAAAAATACTCTTTGTGCTATGATATACTTGATATAATATTCTTTAACAAAATAAATTTATAAAAACTATGTCAAAAACTGACTCATTTTCAAAAAACATGGAAATCAATTCCGATTACAATTCTATTGATGATGTATTAACTCTTTTGAATGATTTAAGATATAGACATTTAAGAGAATTCAAAAAAGAACTTAAAACTCAATCTCCAATTAAATTTGAGACAAAAGACGGTAGAAAAGGCTTTATTTACAAAATGAAACCTTCATTTACTAAATATTGGATTACATCTTTTGGAGAAACAGAAGAAATAGCTGTAAGCAAATGTATAGAAAAAGCCAAATTAAAATGGCCTAAAAAAGAAGCCAAAGCTAATTATTTTGTGAGAAGTGCCCAATCCCTTAAAAAAATTTTTAAGAAAGCTGTTTAATTATTTTTTAACCTAAAAAATATTAAAATGAAACATCAAAAATCAGAGAAATTTTATGGTTTAGAGAAAATAACCGACAAATTCAAAAAAATGAAATTAGGTAATTTAATCATAGATGACAACAAGAAAACTATGATAAGTGGTATTTATGTTATAAAAGCAAAATTAAAAGAAAAGAAAGAATTTCTTATTGTAAGTATAAGTCAAAATCTAGAACATGCTTACAAGAAAATGCTTAGGAAATTGACTGTATTTACCAAACTCAAAAAAAGAGAAATTCAAAAAATGAAGCATAGAGACAAAAAGAAAGCTGCTTAAAAGTTTTTATAATTTACAAAAACAAAAAGCCTTACTATTAAGTAAGGCTTTTAATTTTGTTTATATAAATTAATCTTTCTTAAATGGAAATCCAATTATTTCAAAAAACTTTGTAGCTTCAGCTTTATTTTTAGCAGTAGTTGTAAAGGTTATAGCCATACTAAAAATATCTTTTAATTCTTCATCACGAATTTCAGGAAAAATAGTATGTTCTTTTATTCCAAAAGTCATATTTCCCATTTCATCAACAGAAGATTTTTTATAACCTCTAAAATCTTTTGTTCTTGGTATAGATGTATTCAATAATTTTTCTAAAAAGGCAAACATTCTTGGACCTCTTAATGTTAATGATACTGCTATTTTATCTCCTATTCTTGTCTTAAAAGATGCTATAGCTTTTTTTGCTTGTTTTTCTACTGCTTTTTGTCCTGTTATTTTTAATAATCTACCTATTACAAATTCATTTTTCTTTTTGTCTTGTTTCATTGCTTTACCTGTCGCTACTGAAATAGATATTTTTGATATTCTTGGAGCTTGTAATTTATTTTTATACTTAAATTCATCTTTCATTAAGTCAAAAGCTGATTTTATTTTTTCTTCTATTTTATAATTTGTTTTTGCTGTCATATTTTTATTAAATTATATTTTGCTCACATTACTTACATTTATAGGTAAAGACATTTCTATTATGCTACCTTTTTCACCTTGTTTTCTTGCTTTTTTGTGTTTCTTGACTATATTTACACCCTCAACAATTACTTTATTTAATTTTGGTAAACATTTTGTAATAACACCAGTTTTACCTTTGTCATCTCCTGCTATTACTTTTACTTTATCTCCTTTTTTTACTTTCATATATTTATAATTTAAAAATTAAATAACTTCTGGTGCCATTGTGGCAATTTTTTTAATACCATCATTTTTACTCTCGCTAATTTCTTTTGGAATTGGTCCAAAAATACGAGTTGCTTTTGGGTCTTTTTTCTTTTTGTCTACTATTACAACTGCATTATCATCAAATCTAATATATGAGCCATCTTTTCTTCTAAATTCTTTTGAAGTTCGGACAACAATACCATAAACAATATCTTTTTTCTTTACTTGCTTTCTTGGTTCTGCAATTTTTACAGATAAACAGACAATATCTCCTATGCTTGCATATCTTCTTTTAGAACCTCCTAGAACTTTGAATATTCTTCCCATTTTTGCTCCAGAATTATCTGTTATTTTTACATTTGTTCCTGCTTGTAACATATATTTATAATTAAATTAATTCTTTTTATTCAAAACTTTGAAAGATTTATCTTTTGAAATAGGTCTTGTTTCTTCTATTACTACTTTATCACCTATTTTGAATTCATTATTTTCGTCGTGTGCTTTGTATTTCTTGTGAACCTTAAAAAACTTTCTGTATTTTTTGTGTTTTACAAATCTTTGTGTATTAACAACAATAGTCTTATCCATTTTGTCAGATACTACGACTCCTTCAAGTTTTCTTCTATTTTTTGTTAATATTTTAGTCATAAGTTTTAATATATTACATTATTTTTGATTATTTTTCAAGTTATACTCTTTTTACGATTTTTGTCTTTATTGGTAATTTTGTACCTGCTTTTCGCAGTGCTTCTATTGCTATTTCATCTGATACTCCATCTATTTCAAATAATATTCTTCCAGGACGAACTTCAAAACAATAACCTTTTGGATCTCCTTTACCTTTTCCCATAGGGACTTCTGCACCTTTTCTAGTAAATGGTCTATCTGGAAAAATTCTTATCCAGAATTTTGCTGTCTTTCCTCCATGTCTTACCATAGCTCTTCTTGCTGCTTCAATTTGATTACTTGTAACTCTTTTATCTGTTTGTGCTTTTAGTCCAAAAGCACCAAAAGCAACATGTATGCCTTTTGTTTCAGGACGAGCGGCTTTTTTCTCTGAAGATCTTTGTGATTGCCATTTTCTGTGTTTTACTTTTTTTGGGAATAACATATATTTAATATTATTAATTATTTATTTTTAATTCTTCATTTATACTTGAAAATCCTTTAAGGTGAGCATCTTTTTGATATTTCATACCTCTATATATCCAAACTTTTACTCCTATTGTACCATAGGCCATATGTGCTCTTCCTTTTGCAAAATCAACATCAGCTCTTAATGTTTGAAGAGGTATTGAGCCTTTTCTCATTTGATCTTTTCTAGCCATTTCCGCACCTCCTAATCTTCCAGATAATAAAATCCTAGCTCCTAAAACATCTCTATTAGCCATTACTTTATCAAGTGTTGTTTTCATAGCTCTTCTAAAAGGAATTCTTTTTTCAAGTTGTTCTACTACCATTATAGCGACTATTGTAGCTGAAGCTTCTGGAGAAGCTACTTCTAATATATCTAATTTGAAATTATTAGGAATTTCTATTTTTTGTTTTGAAGAAAACTTTAATATATCTTTTCTTAATTTCTCAATACCATCACCACTTCTACCTATTATCATTCCTGGTCTTGAAGTATGTATAACTATTCTAAATTCTTTTTGACTTCTTTCTATTTCAACTTGTGCTACATACATTCCTTGTAATTTTTTGTCTAAAAATATTCTTAAATTAATATCTCCTCTCAAATTACTTTTGAAATTATTTTTATTACCAAACCATCGAGATTTCCAACCTCTTATTATACCTAATCTATGTGAATATGGGTGAACTATATGTGTCATAAATTTATTTTTTTTCTACTAATTCTATAATTACATTGCTTGTATGCTTATGTATAGGAAAAGCTCTTCCCATAGCTCTTGGTCTCCATCTTTTTAAGACTTTACCTTTACCAACTTCTGATCTAATAATATAATTATCAAGATTTGAAGTCTTATTATTTTCTTTTGCATTGGCTATTGCAGAATTGAGTAATTTTAACATAGGCAAAGCACCTCTTTTGACGAGTTTTGATAATATATTTTGTGCTTCTTTTACTTTTTTGCCTCTTATTAAATCAGATATTAAAGAAACTTTTCTTGGTGCTTGTCTATAATTTGATAATTTTGCTTTCATATTTTTATTTTCCTGTCCTCATTATTTTTATAATTGATTGGAAACTTTTATTTTAATTTATAATATTTATTTCTTTTTAGCTTTTGAATCTCCACTAGATGCTTTAGCTGTTTTGGCTGCATCTATTTCAGCTTGTTTTGCTTTTTGGTCTATTTCTTTTTGCATTTTACCTCCATGACGAACGAATTTTCTTGTTGGAGAAAATTCTCCAAGTTTATGACCTACCATTTCTTCTGTAATTAGAAACTCTATATGAGTTTTACCATTATATACAGCGAAAGTAAATCCAATCATTTCTGGTGATATTGTAGATGCTCTTATCCATGTTTTAATAACACCTGTATTTTCAGGCTTTTTATTCAAAACTTTTTTGAGAACTCTTTCGTCTACATATGGACCCTTTTTTGCTGATCTTGACATATTTATTTATACAATAAACTAAATCATTTAATCTTTAATGATTAAATATATTAAAGTTATAGTAAGAGAATATTAACAAAAATAAAGAAAAAAGTCAAACAAAAATCGCTTTTTAAGCGATTTTTGTTTTCAAATTGATATTCTATATTATCTTTCACTCTCTCCTATTATAAATACATCTTTAATAATTTTGTATATACCAGGTTTATAACTTCCAACTTGTTCACAAGAAGCAGTAAATCTTGTAGAGTTATCAACTTGATAAAGTTGATTATTCATAATAGTCTTATAATCTCCTACTGATTTTCTTATTTGTTGATTTGTAATAATTGTAGATGTTGATATATTGTCATTTAATTTCTCTTCTATATCATTACTCTTCAAACTAGTATCAAATATAATATCTCCTGTTTTCATATTTGTAGCAACTATTTTACAAGTTGAAGTTGGGCTTTCTATTAACCAATTCATATTTATTGTTTCACCTTTTTTGACTTGACTATTAGACACATTGAATGATAAGAAATGAGAAAATGGTTTTATTAATGCCCGGACTACTACATTTCTCGTATCATTAGGTGTAGCACATTTGAAATTATATAAAGTTTGATCTTCAGTCCATTCAAATTGTATTAAATAATCTTTATTAGTAGCATTTATATAATTATAAGATGTTTGTATTGTTCCATTTCCTCCTGATACAGTTAATAATGGATTATCTACACCTCTTATATAACACTTAAACTTTGGAGCACAATTTACTTTATTGTCATCAAAAGGATCAAAAGCACATACAGCATTTGGATAACCACATATTTTATTTGAAGCATCATCAGGGTATGATGTCTTGGAACAATTTAATTCAGCTACAATATCTCCTGACACACATTTATTTAACCCCATATCCCAATTAGTTCCACTAGCACAAGTCGCAGACAATGTCTTATTATCAAGCTCTACATTGTTATTATATAAATAAAATGATCTATTTCCATTAGGAATTGAAACAGGAAAATTACTAGCACTATGTCCATTTGCTATTAATGTATTATTTGATGGTGTATTACTTGTAATAGCAGAAGCACTACTTACAGGATTATTAACTATCCAAGATATATTTATATTACAAGAGCTTTGATTTAATGCTATTACACAACTAGAACTTTGTGGAGTTATTGTTCCTGTCATAGTTGGTTCATCTATACAAGAACCATCATATTCATCCCAAAATTGACCATCAGGACATGGTACGTGACATAATCCATTAGAATCAGGAATTTCTCCTGGATATGGACAAGTAACACCTGTCAAATTCACATCATAACTATAAACTCCCCAAAATGAAGGATCTACTGATAGATTACTATAAGTATTAGTATTATTAGCCTGTCCAAGTGTTGATGTAGGATACATTCCTACAGGATCTCCATTACAAGCTATATAAATAGTAGTAGGATCCTCTGTGCTAAAATTACTTTTTGGTATATTTGCTGAACTTCTAACTCCATTACTTTCTGTATTAGCATACGCTAGAAAATGAGATAATTGATTATTAATTTTTACTCTATAAATCTCACAAGCACCTTCTCCGCCAAGAACTGGTAATTGAGTTCTAAAAGATATTACTACATCGTTTAGATTTTCTTGATGACTTACATTTATAATATTAAACATACTCACACATTTTAATTGTCCTGGTACTCTTACAAAAGGAGCAGGGCAAGTCATAGGCACAATTGTATAACTCATAGTCTCCTCTGTTAAACTACCTCCTATATTTTCGCAAGTTATTGTATAAGTGTCGCCTACATCACTACTTGATGCATATAATGCCTTAGAATTTGTTAAAGCAAGTGTATAATCGTTTACAGACCCACCATTTAACTTTTCTTCCAATTTATCTCCCTTATCATATCCTGATGATAGTTTTTTGTATAATGCTGTTGATTTTTGACATATTGGCTCTATTGTGCTACCTTCTTCTACTTGTATTACAGATTGTGGATTTGTCTCACTAATAAATGATTGTGGTATTCCTGTTGCTTTGATTGGTCCTACTGCACTTATACTAGGTGTAATGGTAGCATAGGATACATTGGCTGTATATTTTGCTTTTTCTTCTCCAAAAGAAAACTCAATTTGATAATCTCCACTACTACTCCCTCCTTGAAATTGTCCCCAATTCTGTGAGAATGTCACTTCCTTCATACCTTCACTGCCTACTGATATAGTGGAGGTGGAGTCTGTATAAGTTCCATTTTGAGTTTTTTTAATTTTTATATCAGAAGTAGTATTAGTAGCATTATCTATACGAAGTAATATATCATCATTAAAATCATTAGCAGATATTACATATAAATTGTTGTAAGTAGTGTTTTTGCTATATGGTTGATACCCTTTGCCCCAAAAGGCATTTGTAGTAAACACATTAATTGATAATATAATAATGAAAATATAAAATAATGATTTGTGAAACATAATTGTGTATTTGTTATAGCATTATTGTATCATAATATTTATAATAGTATTATAGTTATACACATAAAAAGCACTTTGTATATACAAAGTGCTATTCTTTAATTAATAAAATATTAATCATTTACTACATCTGTTCCATTTTGCTTTACTACTGCATCATAAAGGCATATTGTTTGTCCATCGCTATTTTTAATAATAATATCGTATTTGCTGGCAAGCAAAAACCCACATTTGCCAGGTGTATAATCATTAGAATACCAAGTAATGCTACTGCTGTTTTTAATAGTTGCATCAAATGTATAACTATTTAAAGTAGAGCCATTTGTATTAGCTAAATTATTTGCATCGTTTTCAAATATTAATTTTACAAATCTATTACCGCCATTCCAAAATACATTATTAGGTAAAACATTAGTTCTAATTATTTGATTAAACTCTTCAATTTGAAACCCATCATTCTTAAATAATAATCCTGTAAAATCGGAATATGGATTTTTGAAATGTATGCTTGATAATCTCGCACCAGCAGGACCAGATAATTTGAAATAAAACATACCCCAGCCTCTTAATATCCAACCAGAATTAGGATTTATAATATCATTAAAATTATCCTGTTTATTATTGATATCCCCCACAAATGTAGTAGCAGCAGCATTAGCATTTACTTTACCAACTAATACCTTTGGCAAAAAGTTGCCTTCTAATGGAGCCATACCACCTTCGCCATCATTTATATAAGTAAATTCAAAATGAATATCTGCATTATTCGCAATACTACCTGTAAAGGTATTTCTTAATGAATAATATGCAGTGAAAGTGTTAATGCCTGGCGATAATGATATATTGGCGAAACCAATAATACCAGCACCAGCAGGTGTAGCAGTCCATCTTGAAGTATCATTTACTCTATATCTCATCATTTTGATAGCATCAAGACTAGCATCATTATCTATTATAAATTTACCTGTTAAATTAGATAATGTTTTAGTTGTTGAAGAGTTGTTAATTAATTTGATAGTTAATTTACCACTCACACAATTTCTAATAATAGGAAATATAGTATCTGCTGTAATGATAGGAGCTTTGAGCCAAGTGGACTTTGGCTTTGCTGTTGTAAACGAATAATTGCTTGTGCTAATGCCACCACTATTATAAGCAAATACATATAAATAATAACTGGTATTTGGTGTAAGCCCAGTTAAAGTATGTGTATTGCCAATAACTTTTACTCCACTACTTGTAGGATCTATTTTGATAATAATGCTATCTGCTAATCTTATATAAAAATTAGTTGTAGCAGAAGTTTCTGTAATATTAGTAAATACAACAGAATCAATAATAGGTTTTTGAGGTGGTGGTGGAGGAGGTGCTTCACCCGTTTTACTGCAACTTGTAATAACAATTAAAGCTATTACAAGTAAAGTAGCTACTTTATTAAATATAAATAAAGAGCTGAGAGATGAATTTAATTTTTTCATTTTTTGATGATTTAATTGTTGAAAATTTATTTTTGTTTTTTGATTGCGGAATTGCTTTTTGGCGATTAAGAGTTAATAGACAAAAAGCAATTCCTAATAAAAACACAAATAAATAAACAAATCACAAAAATTAAAAAGACAAATTATTATTAAAAGCAAAACGAAATATGATGTTGAGAATGTACTATTTTTTCTATTATATCATAGCAAATTATGACTATTTTGTCAAGCACAACTTATAATAGATTGTATGTTGATTTATTTGTTGAAAAATCCTTTTTTATATAAATTTTTTATAAATATTGATATATAATTATCTAATTTATTTTCTTCATTATTGTTTTTTAATAAAATTAAAAACTCATAAGAAATTTTTATAAACTTATTTTTTGAAAATAATTTTGTTTTTGAATCTTGATTTTCTTTGTAATCAAGAATTTCAAAAGCTAATCCAGTGTAAAAATAAGGAAAAACAATAGTACTTGTTAATATTTCTTCTATATTGTTTCTAAAATAAACAGGATTAATATTTTTATAATTATTATTCCATTCTTTTTTTAGAATATTTTGAAACTTTTTATTTTGAAAAAGAAAAATATGTGTAAATTCATGTAATAAAATTAATATTTTTTTATTAAATATTAATTTATCTTTTAAATTTATATTCTTATTAAATACAAAAAAAATCTTTTTTGTATTTACTCTTGTAGTAAAAGACTTAAAAAATAGTTTTGAATTATCTATTAAATGTATAAAAGATATATTGATACTTTCTGATAAATCAGATTTACCAAATATATTTGTTAAAAATGAAACATATTCTTTTGTTATTTTATTTAATTCTTCTGTTAAAATAAACATTTTCTTATTATCAATCTTTTCAAATTTATCATACAAAAATTGATATTTATTATATTTTTTTAGATTTTTTGAATTATATATATCAACTTTATTTTTATTGGTCAAAATAATACTATTTATAATATCTTTATTAATAGACAATGCTTCCCCTAATTCTTTTCCATAATTATCATTAGAGAATAATAATTTATTATTATTTTTATTTATTATTTGAGTTAAACAATAGATAAAAAAATCATCTTTTGAATTTGTGTAAGTAAATTTCATATTTTTATTATATATTAAAAATAAAATGGAGTGAATATACACTCCATTAAAAGTTAATGAAAACAAACTAGTCTTCACAAACACCATAATATTGATTTATTTGTTGAAAAATGCTATTATTAATATAGACCTTGTCCATATATACTAATTTTAACAAAGTTAGAGAAAGCGGGAAATTTTTATTTCTCGCTTTTTATTTTTATAATTATATTTTAATAAAAATAAATATATGATAATATAATAAAATAAAAATAAAATATATGGCAAAATTAGAATACAATGAAATAAAACCAAGAAAATATATTATTTATGATGATAATCCTTATGAAGTATTGGAATATCATGTAGCGAGGACACAACAAAGAAAACCTCAAAATCAAGTAAAACTTCGTAATCTTATAAATGGTAAAGTTATACCAGCTACATTTCATGCGGCAGATATGGTAGATGAAGCAGATATTTCAAAGAAATCAATTAAATATTTGTATAATAATAAAGGAGAATATTGGTTTTGTGATGAGAAAAATCCTTCAAATAGATTTAATATTGAAGAAAGTGTATTAGGAGAACAAAAAAAATTCTTAAAAGAAAACAATATAGTAAATGCTAAAATATATACTAATGATGATGAAGAAGAAGTTGTAATAGGAATTGAATTGCCTATTAAATTAACTTTGAAAGTAAAGTCAGCGCCTCCTAATATTAAAGGAAATACTGCTGGTAGTAGTAGTGGTAAACTTGCAATACTTGAAACAGGTGCAAGTGTTGTAGTGCCACTATTTATAGAAGAAGGAGAAGAAATTATAATAAATACAGAAAGTGGTGAATATGTAGAGAGAGCAAATAAAAATTAATATTAAAAAA
>CAZZNF010000006.1:0-4516 GCA_964655555.1 uncultured Candidatus Saccharibacteria bacterium
TAAAATCTTTCATGTTTAAAATTTTAGGTGAACAATTTTATTAACTTCTATAGTTTAATATATATATATTAATTTGTCAATAAATTAAAAATAATAAAAAGCATCAAGAATAATTTATTATTTCAAAATTTTGTATAAATCCCTATAATTTGCTGTTTTAATACCAAGAACAACTAACTTTTCTATATAGTTTTCAAAATAAATATAAAACTTATCTTTATCTAAATCTTTATCTAACATAATTAAAAAATTACGAGTTTCGGAAATATAATTATTAACTTCTAAAACTTTTGATTTCATTTCTAAATCTTCTAACCAATTAAATAAATTAAAAGCTAAACCAAAATCATAAATAGCAAAAGACATAGAAATACATATTAATTCTTTGATTAATTTTGTAATTTTTACTAAATTTGTATTTAATTTAATATAATTATTTGTCTTAATTTTAAATATTACTTTTTCAAAAATTTTAGTATTATTTAAAAACACATGAGTAAATTCATGAATAATAACTTTTAAATACATTAAAATATTTTCTTCTTTCGCTAAATCGTCAGCTGTATAAATTACTAAAAATATAGTATTTGGTCTTTTATTATGAACCGATGCGAAATAATTTTTTTGATTTGAATTTTTCTTTATTCTAGTTGGAATTAGAAAAATATCAAGTTGTGGAATATTTATTTCTACATTAAATAACTTTGATAAATAATTATTATATAATGGAATTAAATTATCTAATGAATCTTGTAAAATACTTAAATTTGAATCTATAATAGGAGTGTATTCTTTTAAAATATTTGAAAAAGATTCTTGAAACTTACTAGGAGTATCAGTTAAAATAAAATCTAAAATTTCTTTTTTTGAAATATTAAGAGATTGTAAATAATCTAAATTGATATTTAAATTATCAGCAGAATCCTTAAAAAAGGAATGTTCTTTGACTGATGGATCTACAAATCTAGTTAAATAATATTTTGCAAATTCATTATTGGAATTATGAACATTAATTTTCATATTTTAATTATACTATTAATATTCAATGAGAAATAATATATTTTAAACTAATTAAACTTAATTATTTTGAAGTTTAAATTATTTTACTTTCTATTATCTTGTATTTCTTTTGCTATATTTGATGGTACAATGTCATAATTTGAAAACTCCATATTAAATGATGCTCTACCTTCTGTCATACTTCTCAAATTTGTCATGTATCCAAATAATTCTGACAATGGAACTTTTGCTCTTATAACTTTATCCATTCCTCTTTCGTCCATTCCTTCTATTTGTCCTCTTTTACTTGAAAGATTTCCTGTGATATCTCCATAAAACTTATCTGGTGTTATAACTTCAACTTTCATTATTGGTTCTAATATTACTGGTTTAGCTTTTGATACAGCATCTGAGAGAGACATAGCTGCTGCTATTTTGAAAGCTATTTCTGATGAATCTACTTCGTGAAATGAACCATCATAAACTTCACATGATATATCTACCATTTTGAATCCTGCAAGAGTTCCTCTATCCATTGCTTCTTTTAATCCTTTTTCTACTGCTGGTATATATTCTTGAGGAATAGCTCCACCTTTTATAGAGTTTATAAATTCAAAATTATCTGTTCTTTTGATGTTTTTAGGCAAATCTTCTTTGTTTATAGAATAATCTATTGGTTTTATTTTTAACTTCACATGACCATATTGTCCTCTTCCTCCTGATTGTTTAATATATTTACCTTCACCATCTGCTTCTCCTCTAATTGTTTCTTTATATGCAACTTGTGGTTTACCTGTTGTGGCTTCTACATTAAATTCTCTTTTCATTCTATCTACTAATACATCTAAATGTAATTCTCCCATTCCTTCTATAATTGTCTCATTTGTTTCTCCGTCTGATGATACTCTAAAAGAAGGATCTTCTGCCGCAAGTCTTGATAATGCAATACCCATTTTTTCTTGATCAGCTTTTGTTTTTGGTTCTATTTTCATTGAAATAACTGGCTCTGGTGCAATAATTTTTTCAAGAATAACAGGATTAGATTCCTCACATAATGTATCTGATGTTGTTGTGTCTTTTAATCCTACTGCTGCTGCTATTTCTCCTGCATATACTGCTTTTATTTCTTCTCTATCATTTGCATGCATTCTCAAAAGTCTTCCTACTCTTTCTTTTTTATCTTTTGTTGCATTATATATATAACTACCTGATTCTAAAACACCAGAATACACTCTTATAAATATTAATTGTCCTACGAATGGATCTGATGCTACTTTGAATGCTAATGCTGATAATGGTGCAGTATCTGATACTTCAAGCTCTACTTCATCTCCTGTTTTAGCATCTATACCAACTGGTCTTTTAATATCAAGTGGTGATGGTAAAAAGTCCACTATTGCATCAAGTACCAATTGAACTCCTTTGTTTTTTAATGAACTTCCACAATATACAGGAAATAATTCATTTGCAATAACTGCTTTTCTTATAACTTCTTTTAATTCTGTAATAGAAAAATCTCCTCCTTCTAAATATTTTGTCATCAATACTTCGTCTGTTTCTACTATTTTTTCTATCATTTCTGCTCTTCTTACTTTTACAATTTCTGAAAACTCTGCTGGTATATCTGAATAAATAACATTTTTTCCTTTTTCTCCTTCAAATGTTACATATTTTAATGTTAATAAATCTATAATAGCTGAAAAGTTTTCTTCTTCTCCGACTGGTATTTGCATTCTAACTGCTTTTTTAGATAATCTATCTAAAATAGATTGATATGATTTATCATAGCTACCTCCCATTCTATCTAATTTATTTATAAAACAAATTCTTGGAACCATAGCATCATTTGCATATCTCCAATTTGTTTCTGATTGAGGCTCTACTCCTGCAACAGAGTCAAAAACTACAACAGCACCGTCTAATACTCTTAATGATCTTTTAACTTCAATTGTAAAATCAATGTGTCCTGGAGTATCTATAATATTGAATTTTGCTTTTCTTGATTCGTCTTCTTTTGGCATATAAGAAGGGTTCCAAAAAGCAGTATTTGCAGCAGAAGTAATTGTAATGCCCCTTTCTCTTTCTTGTTCCATCCAGTCCATTATTGCTTCACCTTCATGTGTTTCTCCTATTTTGTGAGATACACCTGTATAAAATAGTATTCTTTCTGATGTAGTTGTTTTGCCTGCATCTATGTGTGCTATAACACCAAAGTTTCTTAATTTATTTAGTGGAAAATCTCGAGCCATATATTTTTATTTTTATATTATTATATTATTTATTTATAATTAAATTATTTTGCAAAATGTGCAAATGCTTTGTTTGCTTCCGCCATTTTGTGAACATCTTCTCTTTTCTTTACTGCATTTCCTTCATTATTTGCTGCTAATAAAAATTCTTCTGCTAATCTCTCTTTCATTGGTTTGCCTTTTTTGCTTCTTGCAGAATCTATAATCCATCTTGAAGCAAGCAAAAACTTTCTAACATCTCTCACTTCTACTGGTATTTGATAATTACTTCCTCCTATTCTTTTGCTTCTAACTTCTATAATAGGAGAAGCATTATTTATTGCTAAATTAAATACTTCAAGAGGATCTTTGTTTTCTTTTGTTTTGATAATATCAAAAGCACCATAAACAATACTTTGTGCTATTGTTTTTTTACCATTTAACATTATGTAATTTATAAATTTTGAAACATTTTTATCATCATAGCGAAGATCGCCATTTATAATATGTTTATTTTTGATTGGTCGTCGCATAAACTTTATCATTTTGAATGCTATTATTCCGAGCGACATCTCGTACTTACATTCTTTTATTTTTAATAATAGATTATTATAATAACAAAAAATACTTTTTTTGGCAAATTAAAAACCACATATAGAAATATGTGGTCTCATTAACTAACTAAAAATGAAAGAAGCCTAAACTATACCGGAAAGCTCATATGTACCGGATGCAACCCAGAGCAAGAAAGTATTCTTTTTTCTTGGATGCTTAACACATTTTTTGATAGAGTGAGAAATTCTACCTATCATAACTACATTTGTATTTTCAAGTGGCCCATTTGAAGATGCTTCAAAAACTTCGCCTATTTTGTCTTTGTTTGTTAAAGACATTAATCGTTTTGCCTTAAAAAATTGATCTTCTCCTGACTCAATAACTGTTTATTTGTTTTGGTCATTTGTTTGATTTTTTCTCATTTTTTGGTATTTAATTTGTTAATAAATGTTGAAAAGAATACTTTTTCAAGTATATCATAGCAAAAATAAATCTATTTGTCAAATTAATTTATAGTTAGAATTTCAGGATTGTTTTTTGTTATCAAAATAGTATGTTCAAAATGAGCAGAATTCTTTTTGTCGCAAGTTCTAAAACAATAACCATCTTCATCTAAATAAACTTCATCTGTTCCGAGATTTATCATTGGTTCAATTGCTAAAACCATTCCTTCTACTAATTTTACACCTTTTACACCATCATCAAAATTAGGTATTAATGGTTCTTCGTGAACT
>CAZZNF010000006.1:4616-18264 GCA_964655555.1 uncultured Candidatus Saccharibacteria bacterium
TTTAGCTTCTTTTGCTATTTTATTTAATACATCAGCAAGTCTTTTGCCTGACTCTCTTAGATTTTTTATAGTTGTTAAATCTGTTTTTAATCTTATATTAGACATTTTTAATATTCTCGCATTGTTAATTGAGCATCAACTTTTTTAACGAAATCTATAATTACAGAAACTGCAATCAAAAGTGAAGTTCCTCCTATTGCAATAGAGTTCATTCCTGTTACTCCTTCTAAAATTATAGGTAATACTGCAACAATACCTAGAAATAATGCTCCTACTAATGTTATTTTTGATAATACACTTCCTATATAGTCAGCAGTTGCAACTCCTGGTCTATATCCTGGTATAAATGCCCCAGATTTTTGTAAATCTTCTGCAGTCTTTGTAGAATCAAAACTAATTGCTGTATAAAAATATGTAAATAACACAACTAAAATAAAATAAACTATTCCATAGTATAATGTATTAGAGAAAAAATCTGACACATTATTTGCGATGTTTAATAAAGTAGTATTTGATGAATTCTTAAAAAACTGAACTATCATTTGAGGAAAAAGTAAAATTGAAACCGCAAAGATTATAGGCATAACTCCTGCTTGATTAAGTCTTAATGGTAAATATGTATTTGTTATACCACTTGAACCATAAAAATTACTAGCTTGTTTAGAATATGTAATTGTTATTGGTCTTTCAGCTTCTGTTACAAAAACTATACCTGCTATCACTATTATAGAAAGTAATATTATAACTATAAGCATCGGCAACATTGATACATCAAATGTTTGAAATAATTGTATTATTTTTGTTGGTAATGCTGAAACAATACCAGCAAAAATAATCATTGATACTCCATTACCTATACCATATTCATTTATTTGTTCTCCAAGCCATGTGAGAAGCATACTACCAGCAGTAATTATAATTATATTAAACAAATCCTGACTAAAAGACATTTTTGGTATTACATTTTGAGAAACTAATAAT
This sequence comes from uncultured Candidatus Saccharibacteria bacterium, assembly GCA_964655555.1. Classification (GTDB taxonomy): domain Bacteria; phylum Patescibacteriota; class Minisyncoccia; order Phycocordibacterales; family UBA5272; genus UBA5272. The sequence continues at coordinate 5,598 of CAZZNF010000006.1, forward strand.
GTTATAAGTGCATAACCTTGAATAACGGCAAGTGGAATTGTTAAAATTCTTGAATATTGAGAAAACTTTCTTCTGCCTATTTCGCCTTCTTCTTGATATAATTCTTTTAATCTTGGAATAAGTACAGTTAATACTTGCATTATAATACTTGCTGTAATATATGGCCCTACTCCAAGCATTACAATAGAAAATGAAGACAAACCTCCACCAGAGAAAATATTTAAAAATCCTAATAATGTGTTATTAGATAAAGCATCTGCTAATGCAGCTTTATCTACACCTGGTATTGGGATTGTAGATAAAAGTCTTGTTATAGTTAAAATAAATACTACAAATAACAATCTACTTCTCAAAACTTTATCACTCCAAATTTTTCTAAATATTTTCATAATAATATATTTTTATAAATTAAATTTTAGATGAAACTGTTTTTGACATTTCACAATTTTCAATTTTGATTTTCTTAGTCAATTCTCCTTTTGCTAAAATTTTAACCTTTGGAAATTTACCATGTCTTAAATTTATTAAACCTTTTGCAAGTAAAGAAACTGGATTAACAACTTCTCCGTTTTCAAAAATATTTAATTGTCCTAAATTGACTACTGCAAATCTTTTTTTGTCTCTAAAAACAACAGTATGAGATCTATTTATACCCATTCCTCTTAATTTTGGTAATTTTTTGATTTCATCTCTTATTGCTGGTCTTATTTTGGACCCTGCTCTTGCTGTTTGACCTTTGCCTCCACGACCAGCTTGTTTACCTCTTCTTCCTCCTCTACCAATTTGCTTTTTTTTGTCTAATTTATGAACTCTTTTTATTTGATGTGTTTGCATATTTTTATAATTATATTTATTTAATATTATTTAGCAAAAAAGGAAAGTGCTTTTAATGTTGCTCTTGCATTGTTTATTTTGTTTTTTGTACCTGATCTAAACTTTGCTGTTACATTATTTATACCTGCTAAATCTAATACTGCTCTTGCTGAAGAACCAGCAATAACTCCTTTACCTTTATTTGGAGTAAGCCATATTGATGCTGATTTATATTTTGCTTCTATGTCATGAGCTAAAGTATTGTTTTTTTCTAAATTTAATTTAATTAAATTCTTTTTTGCTGATCTAAATGCTTTATCAATAGCGATTTGTGTATCTTGACCTTTACCTGTTCCAAAACCAATTTTTCCATTTCTATCTCCTATTACAACAGCAATAGATAAAGAATATCTTCTTCCTCCTGAAACTACACGAGTCACTCTTCTAATATCTATTGTTTTGGAATCAAATTCTGGTTTTTCAAATGTTCTGAATGGTTTATTATTTTTAGGAGAAAAACTTCTTCTCTTTTGAGGATGTTTTTGATTATTCGTAGTATTTTGTTTAATTTCTTCTGTCATATGTTTATTTATATAATACAAGATTATTCTTAAAAGTCCAATCCTCCTTCTCTTGCGCCTTCTGCTAAACTTTTTACTCGACCTTTATAAGGAAACCCTCCTCTATCAAATACTATTTTAGTAATATTTATTTTTTTTGCTTTCTCAGATATTTCTTTACCTACTTTTTTTGCAGATTCTACTTTATTTATTTTACTATTTAAGTAAGATTTAATATCAGAAGCTTGAGTCAAAACTTTATTTGTATCATCATCTATTAATTGAGCATATATAAATCTATTTGATTTATATACTGACAATCTAGGACAAGTAGCTGTTCCACTTATTTTAGCTCTAATCTTTTTGTGAAGTTTAGATCTTTTTTCTTTTTTAGTTTTTAAAATTATTTTTTTCATATATTTAATAAATTAATTTTATGAGGACTTCTTGCCTTGCTTTCTAATTACATTTTGACCCATATACCTTATACCTTTACCTTTATATGGCTCTACTGGTTTAATCTTTTTTATTTGCATAGCAAATAATGATACAGCTTCCTTATCTATACCTAATATAGTCAATTTATCTTTTTCAATATTAACAGATACATCTTTTGGTATATTCAAAAATACTGGATGAGAAAATCCTACATTTAATTGTAATTTATCTCCTTTTACATCCCATTTGAAACCTACACCTTCAATAACTAACTTTTTTTCAAAATTATTTTGAACACCATTTATCATATTTTCTATATGAGACATTGTCGTTCCCCATAGAGATTTTGCTACATTATCATTTCTTGAAATAGATGATGATATTATATTATCTTTTATTTCTACTTTTACTATATTGTTGTTAAATTCTTTTTTTATTTCACCTTTTGGACCTTTTATAACTATTACATTATTATTTATATCCATTGATACTCCGCTAGGTAATATTAAATTTTGTTTTCCTATTCTTGACATATATTTTTATTACCAGATTTTAAATAAAAACTCTCCTCCACAAAGCTCTTTTCTTGCTTCATCTCCTGATAAAATACCTTTTGGAGTAGATAGGACGACTAATCCTTTACCGAATTTATATCTTTTAATATCTCTATATCCAGAATAAACTCTTTTTGATAATTTTGAAACTCTTTTTACTTCATTTATTCTAGGATATATATTTGGATGTTTACCAATATATTCTAAAACAATTCTTATTTGTTTTTTGTTATTTCCTATATCTATAGTTTCAAAAGTTTTAATATAACCTTCTTTTTTTAATAAAGTTAATATTGATTCTTTTAGTTTTGAATGAGGAATAGTTAAATCATCTTTTTTAACTAAACCTGCATTTTTGATGCTTACAAGCATATTTGAAATTTGATCCATATATTTTATAGTTATTTATTACCAAGATGATTTTTTAACACCTGGAATCATTCCTTCATTTGCTAATTCACGAAAACAGATTCTACATAAATCAAAATCTCGCATATAGCCATTTCTTCTTCCACACTTAAAGCATCTTCTGACTATTCTTGATGAATATTTAGGTGTTTTGAGTGCTCTTGCTTTTACTGATGTTTTTGCCATAATTAAAATTATATATTCTAATAATATTTATTATAAAAATATCTAAAAAATAAAAGATAATCTTGTATAAAACTATATTTTAGCTTTTGATTGTTTATAATCAAATTATAATAACACATTATATAAATTAATGCAAAAACAAAAACTACATAATATATTATGTAGTTTTTGTTTTTTATAATGTTTTATTTTGACTCCTCTAATAATTTTAGAACTTTTTCATTTATTAGTATTTGTTCTACATAACTATTGACAGATGCTTCTTTTGCTTCAGGAAATTGTGATAATATTTTTATTGATTCTGCTTCTATTTCATCTTTTGATATTAATATATTTTCTTTTTTAGCTATACTATTTACTATTAATTGTGATTTTACTCTTTTAACAGCGATATCTCTCCATTCCTTTTTCAAATCTTCTTCTGTTTTCTTAATATTTGATAAATATTCTTCCCAGTTACTATTCATTTTCTCTATATCCATTTTCATTTGAGCTTTTATCCTTTCTAATTCATCTTCTATTAATATTTCTGGTATATTTATCTTGATATTTTCAGTTAAAGATTCTAATATTTTTGTTCTTCTTTTTTCTCTTAATTTTTCTTTCTTTTCTAATTCTAGATTGGATTTTATTTGATCTCTTAAATCTTGTATAGTATTAAATTTATCTCCAAAACTTTTAGCAAAATCATCATTTAATTCTGGTAAAGCTTTTGCTATTTTTTCTTTTATTTCTTCTACGGTTTCATTATTATCATTATTGTCATGATTATGATTATGAATAACTCCATCTTCGTCTTTATGAGTGTCATTATGATTATTTAGTCTTAATTGTCTTAAACTTTGCAAAACTTCATCTATTTCATTTTCATTAATAGATAATAAATCGTCTTTTGTAGCTTTTTCATTTTTTGATTTTAATTCTTTTAATAATTCTTCTTCTGTTTCTCTTATAGAATCTTTTGCTGCTTTTTTGTAATCAGGCAAAACTATTTTTGGGATAATTGGAAATGATGCTATATATTCAAAATCGCTTCCTTTTCCTATTTTTGTAATATTTATTTTTGGAGAAGAAATTGGTAAAATCTTATCTTCTATTTCTTTGTTATCGTTTTCTTTTAATATTGCTGTATAAAGTGTCTCATTTATTGCTAATTGCCCCATTTCTTCGAGAATAATCATTTCACCATATTTTTTAATTATTAAATCTTCTGGAGCATTACCTTTTCTAAAACCATCTATTTCTACTATTTCTTGAACTTTCTTAAATGCTAGATTTTTATATTTTTCAAATTCTTCTTTGTCTAAATTAATAGTTAATTTCATTTCACTATTATCTTGTTTCTCAAATTTTGTTTTCATATTTTTATTATTTACTCTTTTTAACTTTTGATTTTTTCTTAAATATATTTATTGACTCTTTAATTAATTCTATAGCTTTGTTTTTGTCAAAAACATTAGGTATTTTTACTTCTTTTTTTTCTAAAATTTTATATGTTTCAAAAAAATGTTTTATTTCGTCTATTGTGTGAATATTAATATCTTTTAAGTCATTTATATTTGAAAATCTTGGGTCTTTGTCTACAACTGCTATTATTTTTATATCAGATTCATTATTATCTATCATATTTAGACAAGCAACTACTCTGCCTTCAACCAAAACTCCTGGCATAATAGGATAAGAAGACAAAAGCACAACATCAATAGGATCTCCATCTTTCCATAATGTATTTGGTAAAAACCCATAATCAAAAGGATATGATTGTGCTGAATACAAAACTCTGTCTAATTTTATAAGTCCAGATTTTTTGTCTAATTCATATTTATTTTTGGATTCTTTGCTTATTTCAATAAAAATATTTATTGTATTATCTTTGTTTATTGGTGCTATTTTGCTTAAAATATTATTCATAATTTTTGTTTAATTAATAATCTTCATTTATCTTACCATTATTAGCTTCATGTATTTCTCCTTCGATAGTTTTGTTTTCAAAACTATCTAATTCTTCTACTATTTCTTCATCTATTGTTTCTATTTTTGCATTATTGTTTTCTAATAATGACTCTCCATCAACAACACCTTCTTCATTTGCTTCTATTATTATTCCTTCTTCTCCTAATATGTCTATTTTCCAACCAGTCAATTTAGCAGCGAGTCTTACATTTTGTCCTCCTCTACCTATAGCGAGAGATTGTTCTTGCATAAGAACTTTTACATTAGCTCTCTTTTCTTCTTCAAAAAGTTCTATATCTAAAACTTTTGCTGGAGATAAAGAATTAGAAATATATTTTGATATATTTTCTGTCCATTCTATAATATCTATTTTTTCTCTATTTAATTCATTATGTATAGAATTAACTCTTACACCTTTATGACCTATACAAGCTCCAACAGGATCTACTCTATTGTCATTACTTTTTACCGCAATTTTACTTCTTTCTCCAGCCTCTCTTGCTACAGATACTATCTCAACTATTCCATCTGCTATTTCTGTTGATTCTATTTTGAATAATTCTGATAAAAATTTTGGATGAGATCTTGATAATCTCAAAGATAAACCTTTACCCATATCTGAAATAGAATATAAATAAGCTCTTATTCTTTGTCCTTGTGTTAGTCTTTCGTTTTTGATTTGTTCTTCTTGTGGCATTATAGCTATAACTTTTCCTAAATCTACATATACAACTCCTCTTTCAATTCTTTGCACTATACCAGAAACAATAGAACCATCTTTACCTTCAAATTCATCTTTTAATAATTCGTTTTCAGCTTCTCTCATTTTTTGTATTATTACTTGTTTTGCTGTTTGTGCTGCTATTCTACCGAAATCACTTTTATTTTCAAGAGAAAAAGATATTTCTTCTCCTAATTCTACATTTTTTTTCAATAATTTAGCAGTTGAAAACAATATGTGTTTTTCTTCATTGTATTTTGGTAATAAGACTTCTCCTTCTTCTAAATCTTTTTCATTTATTGTTTCTTCTATCTCTTCATCTACTATTCTTATGGTTGTCTCATCTACTACTGTCTTTATTTGTTCAAAAGTTGTTTCGCCTGTATCAAAATTAATTACACATCTTATAACTTGGCCCTTTTTACCATATTCTTTTTGATATGCAGCAGCCAAAGATCTTTCTACTCCTTCTATTATCTTTTCTCTACTTATCTTTTTTTCTTTTTCTAAATTATCTAATGCTATATTTAATGCTTTTATATCTAACATATATTTTTTGTAAAAAATTAAGCCGAGCAGAGCTCGACCTTAATGGTATTTCTTATAATATATTAATTATAGCAACTCATATATTATAAGTCAAATATTTATTATAAGTTAAATTTAGTCATTATTTCTCCTTCTATTTCTTCTTTATCTTTTCCATATTTTAGATATGAAAGTTCTTTTATTGTATCAATTACTTCTTTTTTGCCTTGTGGAGGAAAATCTTCTCTTATATTAAAAGGAGTTTGTGGATAATTCATAATAAGTGGAGCTGTATATGCATTTAAGTTTTCTAATTTCATAATATCACTCCAAGAAAATGTTGGTGCAAAAGAACCTTCTAGAGTTTTAGCATCTTCTTCTGAAATTCTAAAAACTATTTTTGTACCAACATTACCAAAAACTGCGGCTTTAATGTTTTCTGGTATTTGTTTAATATATTGATGAGCTAATGTTAAAGATAATTTATATTTTCTAGCTTCTGACAGAATAGCAGATATAGAAGGAGTTGCGACATTTTGAAATTCATCTAAATATAAATAAAATGGAGGTTTTGTTTTTGGATTTTCTCTACCAAGTGCAGCCATCAAAAACTTTCCTACAAGAATAAGTCCTAAAAGATTAGCATTAGCTTCTCCTAATCTTCCTTTTGACAAATTTACTAAAAATATTTTTTTGTTATCCATTATTTCAGAAATATTAAAAGAAGATTTTTCTTGTCCTATAATTGGCCTCATAACTTCATTTGCTGTAAACACATCAAACTTACTTGTAATATAAGGAACATAGTTTCCAAAATCTTGTTCACCACTTGTTGCTTCTGCATTTCTAAAAAATTGAGTTATTAAAGGATTTTTACATTTAGATAATTTATAATCTCTATATTCTTTATCAGACAAAACTCTTGATATATCTATTAAAGTACAGCCAGATTCAACATGTTCCATTACTAATCCTGCTGAATTTCTAAAATATTGTTCAAAAGCTGGACCCATAGATTCAGGAGAAGATTCTGCAAATAATTTTTTGAATATAGATAATAATTCATTTATTACGAAAGTTTTTTGTTCTGGTTTGTTTTCATCAAATTCAAGCATATTTAATCCCATAGGTCTCTCAACATATGCTGGGTCAAAATATATAACATCATCAAATCTTTCTTTTGGTATTGTGCTCATAATATCTAATAAATCTTCTCCGTGAGGATCTATAAAGCAACAACCTTCTCCATTATATATATCTTGTATAATCATGTTTTTAAGCATCACTGATTTACCTGTTCCTGTTTGTCCTATAATATATGTATGTCTTAATCTATCTGCTTCTGGTAAGAATATATTTGTTTTTAATCCGTTATGTTCATTAACACCAAGAAAAAGTCCTTTTTGAGGTAGGTCTTGAGATGCAGGAGATGTTTTTGCTCTTGTTTTATTTAATTGACTTAGATTTTTAACATAATTTGGTAAATGATAAATTGTTGCTAATTCTTTGAGGTTTAATGGTAAAGATTCTTTCTCATTCCATAATCTAAAAATATAATTATGTATGAGATTGTTCAACTCTCCACCTTCTACATTCTTAAATAATAAAGAATTTCCTTCTACTTCTGAATATTGTGAAAATGTAGAAGAAATTTCTCTCAAAATTGATTTTGCTCTATCTAAACTTTCTGAATTTGCTATTAATCTTATATTAGTATCTACAATTGTTGAACTTATTTTGGATTTTACAAATTCAGTAGCTAATTCATCTTCTCTTTTTTTGGTTTTCTCTTTCTTTTCTTCATCTTCTTTTGATTTCTGAGATTCTTTGAATGTGAGAAAAAAATCTTTTATGAAATTGTCTTTGTCTAAAATTCTTTTGAAAGTTTCTCCTTTTTGTAAATCTTCATACATTCTTGAATATTTTTTAAGAAATTCTTCTCCTGCTGGCCTTACTATTATTTGAACTGATCCTGATTCTCCTTCTTTTTTTAATTTTGTAAATGCTGAAATAATAAATGAAATACTATCTGTTTCTAATTTGTCGTAAGTTTTAAGAGATAAAGCTGAAGATTTTGTTGTCTTTGCAAATGCCCCTACTTGAAATCCTCTTTCTGAAAAAATATTATAATCTTCATTTGATACTTTTAATTTAACATTTGGAAAGGCTGTCATTAAAGTTTTTTCAAATAATATGTTTATTTCTTTTGGAATTGCTATGAAAAAGGATACTTGATTTGAATTGTTTGGTTTTGCTATTTCTAAAACATAATAATCATTGTCTTTGTTTTTCTGGTCTTTGCTAACAGATAACATAGAAACAAAAAAATGTTCCATTGCTGCTATAAACTCTTTTAATTGTTTCTTTTCTTCATCTTGAGCGACATTTTCTGGCATTACAATTTCATATAATCTCAAATTAAGAGCTTTCCAATCGCTTTTTGAAAAGTTTTTTTCTAAATTATTCTCTTTTGATATCATCAAATAATTAACTAGAAATCTATGAAAATCATCTTCTACTTCTTTGTCTTTTGATTCTTTTATAAAATCAAAAGAAGTTTTTACTCCTTTATCCATCATAAGAGCTATTACTTGAGATACTTTCTCGTCAGAAGGTTTCTCTGATAATCCTTGTAATAATTTCTTTTTTGTATATTCTTTTATACCAGAATATGGTTGAACTATTTCTACACTTGATAAAGATTTATATTCTCTTATAACATCTTTTGCGTGGTCTGCTTTTGTTATTCTTCCTTCGAAATTTTTTGTTTCTTCATTTCTTTTTTCAATTTCGTTTTTCAAAAATTGTATTTCTTCTTCTGGTGAATTAAATTTTGGTATATTTTGTGCTTCTAGTTTTTCCATAATATAAATTATTATTTATATTTATTATAACATCAAAAATAAAAATGCTTTTGTAAAGCATTTTTATTTTTGAGTTTTTATTTAATTTTTTAATATACATAATACACACCATTTGACCAATATGGTCCTGGAATATAATCATAATAATTTACATTATTATAATAATTAGTATTATTAGCACTATACCATATTGGATTTCCTTTTGGCTGAGATATTGTAGTTGTTGTTATTTCTATATAATAAACTGTATTTCTTGAAGGGCCATCATAATAAGAATTACAACTATTACAATATGTGTTTACAAAAGTGGTATTTGTATTACATTCAGCACAATTAAGCCATGTTGGGGTATTGTTATTAGTATTATAATTATTAATATAATAATTGTTGTTAATTATATTATTTGCATTGTTATTATTGTATGTATATGAAGGAGTTTGTGTTCCACCATTATACGGATTACCATAATAATTTACATTTGTTTTAGTTGTTATTTCTACACAATTTTTACCATTATAATAATAATTTGAACCATAGACATTAGCACAATTTGTATTTGTATAATAATTTTGATTTATATAATAATCATTTGGTGTAGAACAATTTTTTGTATTTGGATTCCAAGGATGATAATCATCGCAAACACGGACACAAGAATTTCCATTCCATATTATTCCATTATTGATGCCACAAGCATCAGCTATTTCATTTGTTGAAGCATTTACATTTTGTATATAATTATCACTAATTTTAAAAGCTCCTAATACAATAAATAGTATTGAAACAATTAAAATAGCTTTTAAAGTTATTTTTTTCATATATTTATAATAATACCCTTATATTATAAATATATCATATATAAACAAAAAAGTCAACTCTTTATTTTAATTTTGTTTTATATATTTTATTTATATTTTTCGCTTTCATTTGTGTCTTTTCCAAATCTTCTTTGCGATGTATTAAGCATTCTTTCTCTCAAAGAGACATTTTTCTCAATTTCTGCTCTTTGTCTTTTTTGATTCTCTATTTCTATTTTTTGTTTTTGTTCTATTTGTTTTTTCTCATTTTCTCGATTTAACTTTTCATACATAGAAAACTCACTATAATCATCTTGACCTTCTTTATAATCATCTGGATTTGATAAACCTGTTTTACCTCCTAATGCTTCAAAATTTGTTTCATTATTTTGATTTTGAGTTTTAAGATCAGCAGATTTTGAACCTTGAATCCAAGTATCACCTTTTGTAGATGTATTTTCGTTTTCATTTTCATCTCCACCTTCACTTTCTTCATCTTCTTCTTCTGCTGCTGCTTGTTCCATTTGTAATGCTTCCATTTGCTCTTTTTCTATTTCTAATTTTATCTTTTCTACTTCTTCTTTTTGTTTTTGTTTTTTTAATATCTTTTCTTCTTTTTCTTCTATTTGATCAAAGTAAATTGAAATTATATGTATTGGTAAAAATGTTCCTCCAAATAATCTAACCATTTTTCTTGTAAACTTTTTGCTATTTATTTTTTTGCCATCTAAATCTTTGAGGCCTATCAATTTATTTATTGCTTTTTTTGCTCCATATTTAAAAAAAAGCAATGTTATATAAAAAACATTTGCTAAAAAATTAAGAAACCAACCTATTATAGTTCCAAATACAGAAAAATCTAATATAAGTATCATAAAATCCAATATACCAAAAACTGTATAAAGTAAAGGATAATAAAGTATTCCCATAAAAGAATTATATCATAATAAGGTCTTATTATTCAGTATTTTCTACATTTTCTTCAACTGGTGTATCTTGATTTTGAGTTTCAGTGTTTTCAGTGTTTTCTTCTACTGGTGTATCTTGATTTTGAGTTTCAGTGTTTTCAGTGTTTTCTACTACTGGTGTATCTTGATTTTGAGTTTCAGTGTTTTCAGTGTTTTCTTGATTTGTGTTATTTGAATTATTTGAATTATTATTATTTTGATTGTTATTATTATTGTTATAAGAATTATTTACAGCTCTTTCTATATCATCTCCATTAGCACAAAATTCTGTGCCATTACTTCTTTTGATACATAATACTTCTACATGAATTTTCTTTGCAAATAATTCTTCAAAATATCCTTTTATTGCTGTGATTTTTGCTACAACGAAATCTACTATTATATTTATTCCTTGATTTATTCTGTTTTGTATATTTTCAAATATATTTATATTGTTATTATTGTTTTTAATATCTTCTATTGTATTTGTTGCATTATTTTTTGTTAAATATGTTAATGTTGATGAACCTATTAATATTTTATTTTGTTCTTGAAATGCTGACACTATATAAGGTATTAAAGCTCCATAATTCATTGTTAATTTTCCATTTGATGTTGTTGATACAATTAATGGGAAAATCTTTTGCACTTCTTGTGCTATAAATCCAGAATGTTTTCTATCATTATCACTTTCTGAATTCCAATTAAATTCTACAGGAGAAACTTTTAATAATTTTTCCAAAATAGAATTATCTTCTATATTTATATTTTCTTCCAAATTAAACTCTGTATTATTATTAATATTTACTATATTTCTTTTCAATGTATAATCAGAAGAACAATTTATTCCAGTATTATCAATAATACAACTTTGAGAAGATGACATTTTTATTTGAACTATATCTATAGCATTTTTATCGTCATTATTATTTCCTATCATTAATTCATTTTCATTTTCATTTGTAGCATACATTCCTAATGCTATTGAATTTCTATTACCATCTGTACTAGTCTCTAAACCTATTAATATAGAAGAGTCCCTAGATCCATTTTCTACAATATCATTAGCTCCTGCACTTTTTCCTATAAATATAGAATTTCTCGCATAAGATGCATCAATTCCAGCACGAGGTCCTATAAATATAGAACTGGATGCGGAGCCAGCTCCATTTCCAGAATCCTTTCCTAAAAATATAGAGTCACTTGTAGTTGCTGTCCCATATCCAGCATTATATCCTATAAATAGGACATTCTCTAAATTAGAAGGGTTTGAACCATCTCCATCTGTTCCAGCATTTCTTGATATAAAAGATGATTCGCCGTCATAATAAAATAATGGCCTATCTGTTAAATCATTATAATTTCCAGAAAAATTATTAATCCATCTTGTGCTTGTGCCTGTTGATGACAATATTTGTCCATTATTTCCTATTAAGTTGAGACTATCATAAAGACCTCCTCTTAATCTGATATTTCCATTTATGTCTAACTTTTGTGTTGGAGAAGTAGCATTTATGCCTATATTTCCATTTCCTAATATTGTCATTCTTTCATTTTGTGTAAAGTTACCAGGTGTACCAGCTTGATTTATATCATTAGCAAAAAATGAAATGCTTCCGTCTCCTTTTGTTAAAATATTTGAAGGGACAATATATCCGTTTTTTGTATACCAATTTGTACCATCGTAAAATGCATTTATACCAAATGATGCTCCATAAGAAGCCCCACTTGAAGTATCATTGTTTTGTTGATATCCAAAAATATTAGCATAAGGGCCATTTCCAAGTCTTATACCCAAATTGTTATAAGAATTAGACATCAAAACTCCATAATTTTGTTGTGAATTAGATTGTGTTAAAGATAATTGACTATTTGTGTATGTAAAATTACTACTTCCA
>CAZZNF010000007.1:0-16576 GCA_964655555.1 uncultured Candidatus Saccharibacteria bacterium
CAGTATTCAATGGAAAAATTCTAAAGGCGAGTACTGCTATGCGGCCTTCCGCCGCGGCTGGTTTGGCAAGCGCGGCGTGTATGTGGGTCAGGGTGACGGTGATTGGTTTGTTGATTGGTGGTTCGTGGGTGTCTGCAAGTCAGAACTCTGATTTTGTGTTTTTAAATTTTTTGAAACTTAGACCTTTGGTTTTTTAACCAGAGGTTTTTTTATTAGATAATTATTTATACTGAATGTGCGGAATTATTTTTGTAGAAAGTAATTTAGCGTTTTCTTTTTTTTTATTAAATAAAATTTTATTATTAAAAACATTTTTTATTTTAAAAAATTAAAACAAAAAATAAAAAATAATTTAAAAAAAATTTTTAAAAATTTTTTTTTTAGTTATCCACAAATTTTTTTTATAAAAGTATTGTAAAAAATTTTTTTAATGAGATAATTATATTAGAGAGGCAGATCCACGGTCCAGGATCAAAAATTAAAAGCGCACTCTCAAGTATTCAATACTTTAAAAATAAAAATATGGCAGCAAAGAAAAAAGCAGCTAAAAAAGTAGCTAAAAAAGCAGCTAAAAAAGCAGTTAAAAAAGTTGCAAAAAAAGCAGCTAAAAAGAAAAGATAATTTATTTTCTTATTAAAATCCTCTGCGTCTCCCACGACAGAGGATTTTAATTTTTGTAAAAACACAAATTAAGGTATAATTTATATGTCGAATTTATTATGTGAAAGATTTTTAAAAAATATATGAATATAGCAATAAAATTTATAAATATAGAAAGTACAGAAGCTTTAACAAATTATGCAAATGATAAAATAAAAGAAGCATTACAAAAATTTACAAAAGATAAAGATATTTTTGTAGAAATAGAATTATCAAAAACAAATAATCATCATGTTCAAGGATCTTTTTTTAGAGCATCAGCGGAAGTTAAAGGATTATCAAAAAAATATTTTGTTGAGTCAACAAAAGAAGATCTTTATGCTTCAATAGATGACTTAAAGGATAAATTAGAAGAAATTATATCAAATGCTAAAGACAGAAGATCTAGAATCGCACACAAAGTTGCTATAAAATTTAAAAAGTTATTTAAGAAATTATAAGAAAATATGTTAAAGAAAAAAAGTATTTTAATCATTATATTATTAATAATAATTTTATTTATATTTTTTGTCTTATTTAAGAAAGATAAAGATACGAATGCTGTAAATAATAATAACAATAATAATGAGTTATCAGAAAATCAATTAGCAGAGAATATAGATAAAATTTTATCAACAAATAATAATTCTAATGACAAGGACAATAATATGGAAACTAATAAAAAAGAAATCAATTTAATTATATTAAAAACAAATATGGGTGATATATCTTTTGAATTATTAAAAGACAAACCTTTAACAACTAGTAATTTTATTAAATTAGCAGAAGAAGGATTTTATGATAATGTAAGATTTCATAGAGTTATAAATGGTTTTATGATACAGACAGGAGATCCTAATTCCAAAGATATAAACAAAAAATCTATTTGGGGAATGGGTGATCCTGGATACAAGTTTAATGATGAATTAACTGGAAAAGAGACTTATAATATAGGAACTGTCGCTATGGCAAATAGTGGACCAAATACTAATGGTTCTCAATTCTTTATAATGACAAGCAATACTCCATTACCGCCAAATTATACTGTATTTGGTAAAGTTATTTCAGGACAAGATGTTGCAAATAAAATTCAATTAGTAGAAACTGATGCAAATGATAGACCAATAAAAGATATTATAATTAATTCTGTAGAATTAAAATAAATAAAATAATATATTAAATAATATATCCATTTACAAAACTTTCAAAAGTCATTTCATTTTTTCCTTCTGGAATGACTTTTTCTATTATTTCTTTAGCAAGCTTTCCTTTTGCAAATTCTCTATTAATATTTATTTTTGAAACCTTTATTCTAATCTCTTTATTTTTATGATTTATTTTGAAAAATATTGGAATATGTGGCAGGAATGCTTTAAATTTATTTTGAACTATTTCAGCATCATCATTTAGATTTATTTCTCCTTCAAACTTTTCAAATTTACGAGTAAAAGTTGCTTTTGAATGATCTTGCTCTATTAATCTTAAACTACCTTCTAAATAATGAGGGAGTATTTGTAATATAAGCTCACCACCAATAGCCCCACATTTTCTTTCTAATATTTCATTATTATCTTCATCTAAAATTTCTATCTCTTTTTGTATAAGTATTGGTCCGTGATCAATTTCATTATCTAGTTTTATAATACTCACAGATGTTTTAGTTTCTCCATCTAGTAATGCAGATTGAATAGGCGAAGGCCCACGATATTCTGGAAGTTTTGAAGGGTGTATATTTAAAGTTTCATATTTTGGTATTTTTAATATATTTTCTTTTAAAATTTTTGGATAACTAGCAACTATTGCAAGATCAAAATTTTCTTCTATAAGTGGTGAAGAAGATATTTCCAAATTCTTTAAACTTTCTGGTTGCCAAAACTTTATATTTTTTGATTGGCACCATTTTTTAATAATATTTTCTTGTAATTCCATTTTTCTACCACTTCTTTTATCAGGAGTTGTTATTACAAGAGAAGGTGTGAGATTATTTTTATAAAGAGTAAACAAACTACTTTCTGCAAGGGCTCCAGATCCAAAGAAAATATATTTAATATTTTTATTTTGCATATTTCTTTTCTTTTTCTAAATCTATTTCTTGAATATTTTCTGCATGATCTATAAAAAGTATTCCATCTAAATGATCATATTCATGTTGAAATATATGTGCAATTAATCCACTCGCTCCATAAGTAAATTTTGTTCCAGTGAAATCATATGCTTCAATAGTAACATTAGCATTTCGCAATGTAGTCCCATAAAGTGGGCGAACAGAAAGACATCCTTCATCAACTTCTATCATTTTTTTACTTGCTTTTGTAATAATTGGATTTATAAATATAAGAGGTTTCCACTTTCTTTCTTTTTTATTTTTTATATCATAAGCTTCTTCTTTTATAATAAAAATTCTTTTAGCTATATCAATCTGTGGTGCAGCAATAGCTACACCATCACTTTCTCTATCCATAGCTGTTTTCATATCATCAAGAATTTTTTTGAGTTCTTTTGTCCCAAATTCATCTTTTCGTACAGGTTTTGCTTCTTGACGAAGAATACTATTTTCATCAATAGTTTGATCTTTTTCTTCTTTTTTCCAATCAATTTGAATAATTTTGACCATATATTTAAGCTTATTTTATAAGGCTATTTTAGCAGAAAAAGAATTTTTTATATACTTGACAAATATATAATATTTGTGATACATTAAAATAATATATGATTTTTAATAAATATTAGAAGGATTAATTTCTAATTTGAAATCAGAGAGCAATGTTATAGTCTTTTTTGCAAAAGTGGTTGGAATTATTTTTTCAATCACTTTTTTATTTTTATCTTTTTTATTTTGTAATACTTCTTCTTTTTCCCAAAATTCTTTTTTAATAATCATACTACCAATATAATTTCCAGTCTTCTTTTCTATTCTCCAAATCACATTTTCTTTTTCAATATTTTCTTCTCTAAAAATTCTATCAATAATTTTCTCAATACTAATTTTCATCTCTATATCTTTTTTTAATAAAGTCCATTTCAAAATATTTGAATATGGAGGAAGGTTTAATATTTTACGAGTTTTTAATTCATTTTCTAAAAATCCTAAAACATTCGCTTCTTTTATGTATTTCCAAATAGGTTGATCTATCAATCTTGTTTGAATTATTATTTTTTCTTTTGTGTTTATCTTTTCTTTCATTTCAAGAATTATATTAAAAATCTTTTCATCAATATTTATTTCAGGAATTGAAAAGAGTGAGTCTATAGAAATAATTGCAGCAAAATCACAATTATAATTTTTATTCAAAAAATTCAAAGCGAGTTCTGTACCTATTAAAATACTTAAATCTTTTTCATTTTGCCAAGATTCCAATATTTTTAGAATATCTTTTTTAGTTTTTATATTACTACTATCTATAACAAAAGTTTTGAATCCTAATTCTTTTAAGTATTTATCAACACCTTCTGTCGCTATTCCAAGAGTATTCATTTTCCAACTATTACACTTTTTACAAAGTATATCTTTTTTTAATTCTAATTTATTTTTACAAAAATTACATATATATAAATTATTTTCAGTATTTTTCCTGTACAAAATTAAAGGTTTATCACATTTTTCGCATGCAAGTATTGTATTACAATCACCACAAATTGTTTCTGTAAACAAACCTTTCCTTTTTACAAATAAAAAGATTTTGGCTTTTTTAGTTTTATATAAATTTATTTTTTTTATTAATTTTTCACTAAAATAAATATTATTATAATTAGTTTTATTTTCTTTTTTAATATCTAAAATTTCAAAATTATTAGTATTTTTGTCTAAAAAAAGAATTTTATTTTTGTATTCCAAAAAAGAATTTATAGATAAAAGATTTCCAGATAATATGATATTTATATTCATTATATTTGCAACTTTTTTTATTATATTCCTAAAATCAAATTCCTTTTTATTAAAATTTATAAAATAATTATTAGAGTTTTCTTTTTCTAATACAATAGTATTTATATTTATTTTATCTTTTATTAAAAACGGCAATAAAGATGGAGTTGATAATATAATTAAATTTTCTTCATTTTTTATTTTTTGTATAGCCATATTTAAATCTTTTTTACTTATATTAGAGTGAAAACATACTATATTTTTATTATTAAAATTATTTTTAGCAATTTCTATATCATATATTGTAGGATAAAATATGAGAGTAGAAGTTTTTTTATTATTTTCTTTTTTTATTAACTCATCTAAGTAATTATTTCTTGTTTTTAAATCTCCTATTAAAGCTATTTTTTTTGAGTTTTGAATTTTTGATTTATTTTCAAATTTTATAAAGTCTAAATTATTATATATGTATTTTGGTATAAGAGTTTCTATAATAGTATTTATATTTATATTAAATAAAGTAGATAAATCTGTTAATAAATAAAGTAATTTTTCATTTATAAAGTTTTCATAAATTACTTTTTCTATTTTTTTTAACAAAAACTTTTCTTTTTTTACAATTAGTTTTTTGTTTTTTAATTCTTCATTTTTGTATACAATACCAAAAATAATTCTATTTTTTATTTTAATTTCTACAAGAGTACCAGGCTTTAGACTTTGACTACTAAAATAAGACAAAAGCTCTTCTTTTAAGCCACTATTTATAGGAATAATTTCTAAAAAATACATAAAATAAGTATAACAAAAGTTTAAAAATTATATAAATAATTATTTTGTTTAGCCTAATTTTTGTGATAAAGTATGTAAAATATTATAAAGATATGGGATTTTTTAGTAAAAAAATAGGAATAGACCTCGGCACATCAAATACACTTATATATTTATCTGAAAAAGGAATTGTTTTGAATGAACCTTCAGTAGTGGCAATATCAAGAGAAGAAAATAAGATTTTAGCAATAGGAAATAAAGCTAAAGAAATGATAGGAAAAACTCCAGGATCAATAGAGGCATATACTCCTATTATAGATGGAGTAATATCAAATTATAAAGTTACAGAAATAATGCTCAAGTATTATATTAATAAAGCATTACCAAAATTTAATATTTTTAAGCCAGATGTAATGATTTCTGTTCCAAGTGATATAAGTGGAACAGAAAAAAGAGCTGTTATAGAAATAGCATTAAAAGCTGGAGCAAAAAATGCATATATTGTAAAAGAACCTGTTTTGGCTGCAATAGGTGCTGGAATACCAATACATGAATCAAGTGGAAGAATTATTGTAGATATAGGAGGAGGAGTAACAGATGTTGCAGTTATTTCACTTGGAGGTATTGTTAATTCTAAATCTATTAAATGCGCTGGCAATAAAATGAATAAATCAATAATGGAATATATTAAAAAGAATCATAATTTAATAATAGGAGAGCAATCTGCGGAAGAAATAAAAATAGAAATAGGCTCAGCTTTACCTCTTGAAGAAGAATTAAAAATTGAAATAAAAGGTCAAGATACAGTTTCTGGATTACCAAAAACATTAGAAATAAAAACAAATGAAATCGTCAAAGCGATAAATAAAGAATTAAAGCAAATAATTTTAGTTATAAAAGAAGTATTACAATTTACTCCGCCAGAATTATCAAGAGATATAATAGATAATGGTATAATAATGACAGGTGGGACTTCTCAATTGAGATATTTTCCAGAATTAGTAGAAAGAAAAATAGGAGTTAATGCAAGATTAGCTAATGATGCTATTTATTGTGTTTCAAAAGGTACAGGTTTAACTCTTACACATCTTGATGTGTACAAAAAATCTATTTTAAATAAAAGATAATATGCAAAAGCATTTTACAAATGAAGATATATTTAAAGAAATATCAATCTCAAATCATAATTCTTTTTTAATTAAATCTAATAATAGAGAGTTTGTATATAATTATTTAAAAGAAAAACTTGGAAAAAATAAAGAAAACTTTTTCTTATATTTACAGATTTTTGATATAGAAAAAGCAAGAGAAATTATAAATTATAGTAGAATAGAGTTTTCCCAACAAATTTTTATAGTTATATCTTTTTTTTCAATAAATATTGAAGCACAAAATGCTTTATTAAAATTAATAGAAGATGCTAATAATATAAAAATAATTATTATTTCTAATTTTGGAGTTGATTTATTACAAACATTTAATTCAAGATTATATAAATTAGAAATAATATATAAAGATAATATTGAAGAAAAAGAGATAGAAGAATTAGTTTTGAAATTTATTAAAACAAAAAAGATAGAAAGAATGGATATTAAAGGAATTAAAGAAATATTAACAAAAAAAGATATTTTTGCACTTCAAAATGATAATAAAGATAGATTAGACAAGGAATATGCAGAATTATTTTTATTAAAATTACATAATTATTTATTTTCATTAATAGAAAACAATAAAATAGAAATTTCAAATAAATATTTAGAATTATTAGATGACACAAAAGAATCTTTAAAATATATAAAAAACAATTCAAGTAATATGACAATTATATTTGAATATTTATCATTGAAAATACCAGAAAATATGTAATTTTTGTATTAAATGTTATAATCTTTATTATTTATAAAAATATGTCTTATGATTTTAAAAAATTTAATGAAAATAAGGAAAAAATTCTAAATCATTTAATTTTAGAATATAAATCTATACAAACTGGTATAGCTAATCCACAAGTTTTGGATTTAATATTTATTAATGCTTATGGTTCAAAAATGCAATTATCTCATGTTGCTTCTATATCTGTAGAAACTTCTACAAATTTAATTGTTTCTCCTTATGATAAATCTTTATTAAAAGAAATAGAAAAAGCCATAAATGAAGCAGATTTAGGTATTTCTACTTCTCCCGACGAATCTAATTTAAGAGTCTTTTTTCCTAAACCAACAACAGAAATTAGACAAAAAATGAATAAAATAGTAAAAGAAAAATTAGAAGAAGCTAGAGTTAAATTAAGATCAATAAGAGAAGAAGTCAAAAAAGATATAGAGTCAAAATCAAAAAATGGAGAATTAAGTAAAGATGAAGAAATTAAAATCTTAGAAGAATTACAAAATTTAATAAATATTTCTAATAAAGAATTTGAAGAAATTTCAAACAAAAAAGAAAAAGATATTTTAACTATATAACTATATGTCTATATTAATTTTTTTAATAATATTATTATTATTAGTAATAATACATGAAGCAGGACACTTTTTCGCTGCAAAAGCTTCTAATGTAAGAGTTGATGAATTTGCTTTTGGATTTCCACCTAGACTTTTTTCTTACAAAAAAGGAGAAACTTTATATGCTTTTAATTTGATACCACTTGGAGGATATGTGAAAATATTTGGCGAAAATGGCGAAGAAGAAGAAAATAATAATAATAAAAATAAAAGAAATTTTGCTTCAAAACATCCACTAACAAAAATATTTATTTTATCTGCCGGTGTTATTATGAACATAATCCTTGCTTATATTTTAATTACTTTATCAACATATTTGGATTCTAATATAGTAGTAGATAGACAAAGTGAAGAATATAAAACATTTGTAAATCAAAATAGAATATTAGAAAGAGATATAATGATATTAAGTGTTTCAGAAAATTCCCCAGCATATTTTGCAGGTCTTTCTGTTGGAGATAAAATAGAAGAAATAAAATTAAATAAAGAAGACAATACTGGTAAAATAATTGATTCTAAATTAATTGATATTAAAAATTCAAAAGAAGATGATATTACAAAATATTTATCAGAAAAACTAAATGATAAAAATTATGAATACAATGATTCCATTTCTATTTTATACAAAAATAAAGAAAATAAAGAAAAAGAAACTACAATAGCTGCTGTTTATAATTTAGATACAGAGAATAAAGACAGGAAAATGATAGGGGTTTTATTTTCGGAAGTTATAAATGTAAAAATGACATTTACAGAGTCTTTAATAACAGGATATGAAAAGACAGCTCTGTTTATTAAATTAACAATATCAGGATTTAAAGATTTATTTGTTAATTTATTTACAAAAGGTGAATTATCAAAAAATCTAGCAGGTCCAGTAGGTATAGTTAAAGAAGTTGATAATGCAAAAAGTATGGGTTTTAGTTATTTATTACTTTTTTCTGCTATTTTATCTATTTCACTTGCTATTTTTAATATTTTACCTTTTCCAGCACTTGATGGAGGAAGAATACTTTTTGTTTTAATTGAATGGATTACAAGAAAAAACATTTCAAAAAAGTGGCAAAATATTTTAAATGGAGGAGGATTTATATTATTAATACTTCTTATGATATTTGTAACAATAAAAGATGTTGTTAAATTGTTTTAAAATGTTGTAAACTATATTTATAAAATTATGCTTCAATCCAAACTCTTTACAAAAACTAAAAAAGATGTCCCAGCTGACGAGACAAGCCTTAATGCAAAACTTTTAATACAAGCTGGATATGTGTTTAAAGAAATGGCAGGAGTATATACTATTCTTCCGCTTGGCTTAAAAGTTATTCAAAAAATAGAAAATATTATAAGAGAAGAAATGAATGCTATAGGTGGAATAGAAATGAAAACTACCGCAATACAAACAAAAGAAGTCTGGGAAAAGACAAATCGTTGGAATGATGAAATTGTAGATAATTGGTTTAAAACAAAATTAAAAAATGGTGGAGAAGTTGGATTATCATTTACAAATGAAGAAGCATATGCAAATATTATGAAGCAATATATTTCTTCATATAAAGATTTACCAATATATCCTTATGACTTTAAAACTATTTTTAGAAATGAAATAAGAAGTAAATCTGGTCTAATGCGAGGAAGAGAATTTTACTGGAAAGCATTATATTCATTTTCAAAAGATAAAATAGAACATGATAAATTTTATGAGAAAGCGAAAGAAGCTTATCATAAAGTATATGAAAGAGTTGGTCTTAAAGACTATACATATTTAACTTTTGCTAGCGGAGGAACATTTTCAAAATTTTCTCATGAATTTCAGACTATATCAGAAGCAGGAGAAGATATTATATATATAGATGAGGAAAAGAAAATAGCAATAAATAAAGAAGTGTATACAGATGAAATTTTAGCAGATTTAGAACTTGATAAAAATAATTTAACAGAAAAGAAATCAATAGAAGTTGGAAACATATTTTCACTTGCATATAAATTTTCAGATCCAATAGATTTATCATACAAAAATTCTGAAGGAGAAGAAAAGAAAGTATTTATGGGAAGCTATGGAATAGGTATTACAAGACTTATGGGAACTATTGTAGAAGTATATGCAGATGACAAAGGAATTGTATGGCCTGAATCTGTTGCTCCATTTCAAATACATTTAATATCTTTATTTAAAAATAAAGAAGATGAGTCATATAAAATAGCAAAAGAAATATATGAAAAACTTTCTGCGAAAGGGGTAGAAGT
The DNA here is from genome assembly GCA_964655555.1 of uncultured Candidatus Saccharibacteria bacterium. Lineage (GTDB taxonomy): Bacteria > Patescibacteriota > Minisyncoccia > Phycocordibacterales > UBA5272 > UBA5272. Next base: position 10,021 of record CAZZNF010000007.1, read on the forward strand.
TTTATTTGATGACAGAGAAAACAAAACCGCAGGAGAAAAATTTTCAGATGCAGATCTTATCGGTATATCAGTTCGAGTATTAATATCAGAAAAATCTTTAACAAATGGTGGAATTGAAATTAAAAAAAGAAAAGAAAAAGAAAGTGAAATTATAAGTGTTGATGATTTTTTGAAAATTTATTAAATAAAAAAAGCATCAAAATTAATTGATGCTCAAATTACCTTTGAATAGCATAAAAGAAATTATCATTATATATAATTCTTCTTATATATGTAGGATAATGATTTTCTTCCATCACTAATATTCTACCTATATAATATTTTATATTTAATGTAATTCTTAAGTAGCCAAATGTTAAAACTCTTTCTTCTCTTGTTGACACTCTATATCCATGAAGATATAAAACTTTATTATCTGTGTAATAAAAAGTATTATATCTTTTAAATCCAAACATTTCTGTTTCTTTTATTTTGTCATCAAAAAGAAAAGGGTTGTTATAAACATTATAAACAGTGTTTCTTGGATTATAATTATAATCAATAATACTACTATTATGTTGAGAATATGCTTTCAAATTCATAGCTATTAAAAATAGCGATAAGAAAAGAACTTTTTTCATAAAAAACAATTTTGCTATCTTAATTTTATATCACAAAAATAATTTTGTCAATTATTCTTTTACATGTTAATATATGCTTACTTTAATATATGTTTAGTAAATATTTAAGTAGATTTTCCAATAATATAGGTATTGATTTAGGTACTTCAAATACTGTGATTTGTTTATCAGATCATGGCATCATTTTTAATGAACCAACAGTTGTTGCTATAAATAATAAAACAAATAAAATAATAGCTATTGGAGAAGAAGCCATGAATATGATAGGCAGAACCCCTGAACATATCAAAATAATTCGTCCCATAAATAAAGGAGTAATATCAGATTATGAAATAACAGAAGAATTTTTGTCTATTTTAATAAATAAAGCAAACAGTATAAATAAAAAGTTTTTGAGACCTCAAGTTATTATAGGTGTCCCAGTTAATGTTACTGATGTAGAAATAAAAGCAGTAGAAGATGTAGCAATGTCAGCTGGAGCAGGAAAAGTATTTGTTATTGAAGAACCAGCTCTCGCTGCACTTGGAATGAATCTTTCTATAGACACACCAAAAGGAGTAATGATAGTAGATATAGGAGGAGGAACTACTGATATTGTAATATTGTCTTTATCTGGAATTGTATTTAGAAAAAGTATCAAAATAGCAGGAGAGAAAATGAATAAATCTATTGAAACATATGTAAGAAATAATTATAAAATGATTATTGGAGAAAAAACAACTGAAGAAATAAAATTATCAATAGCATCTGCTTTATTAGATGAATGGACAGAAATTAAATCTATTGCAGCTAAAGGTAGAGATCAAGAATCAGGTCTTCCAAAAGAAATATTAATAGATGAGAATGATATAAAAGAAGCAATTAATAATGATTTATTACAAATAATTGAAGCAATAAAAGAAGTATTAGAAAATGCTCCAACAGAAGTTATAGGAGATATATTACAAGATGGTATTATTTTGACTGGTGGAGGAGCACTCATAAAAAACATAGATAAATTATTTGAGTCAAAGTTAAATGTAAAAATAACTTTATCTGACAAGCCACTTTCTGATGTTGCTTTTGGAGCTATTTCTTTTATTTCAAAAAAAGAAAAAAATAAAGAATTTATTGTTAAAGATATTAGAAGTACAATATCATTTAATTAATTTTGTATGCATAAGAATAAAAATAAAATAAACTCAGATTTAATATTTATAATTTTATTTATAATTTTTATTTGTATATTTCCATTATTAAAAAATAAAATAGGTAATAAAAGTAATAATATAGATAATTCATCAAAAGTATTAGTTTATGTAAATAATTCTAAAAATTTCATTGTTAATTCTTTTACAAATATAACTCAATATTTTTATACTAAAAAATATTTTTTGAATAAAATAAATGAATTAGAAAAAGAATTAAATACAGAAAAAGAAAAAAATATAAATCTCAATTTAGATAATTATAATGATAAAGATATAATTGTTGCAAACAAAATATTTGTAGACAATACTAGTGTTTATGATACTATTTTATTAGACAAGGGTAGAGATTTTGGAGTAAAAGAAAATGATATTGTTTTTGTAGACGAAAATTATGCTATCGGTAAAATAATTAGTGTAGGAGAAGAAACTTCTTTACTTTCTTTATTTTCAAAAAGTAATGAAAATGTAGAAGCTTATACAATAGATAATTTAAATTTTTTAGAAAATGAAGAAGAAATCGTTTCACATGAAACAAAAAATAAAATAATTCTAAATCTAGAAGGATATGGTGGTGGTGATTTTGTAGTAAAAGTATCAAATAATTTAAATATAGGAATAGGAAATAAATTTTATTTAGCAAATAATACAAATTATTTTTTAGGAGAAGTTGTAAGTATTGATAAAGATGCTCTATCTTTATATTCTACCTTGTTTATTAAAGGTGTCTATAATCCCAAAAAATATTATAATTTTTTTATAAAAATAAAATAAATATATGAGTTTCAAAAAAAATATTTTATTAAAAATAATTTTAAGAATAATTCTTTTATTTGTTATTATTTTTGCTTTATTTTATGATTTAACATTATCTGATATTAATTTTCCTTTTTTGTCTACTATAATATTTGTAATATTTATTATAATTAGATTCTTTTTGAAAATGTTAAGATAGTTAATATGTTTAAAAAAATATTTAGAAAAAAAAACAATAAAAATAAAGAAATTAACCCAGAAGATATATTTATAGATTCAAAAGATTCTTTAAGATTTGATATAGAAAAAGGAGAAGGATCTCTTAATCAACCAATAAGTAGATTTATGTCTTTTTTGCCGTTTTTGATTTTGATTCTTATTTTTTCTTATTTTTTATATAATTTATACTTATTACAAGTAGTTGATTATGATATTTATAAAAACAAATCAGATAATAATAGATATAATTCAAAAATTATTTTAGCAAACAGAGGAGAAATTTTTGATAGAAATGGTATACCATTAGCACAAAATAGTATTTTAGAAGATTCTACAACACAGAGAACATATATTAAAAAAGAAGGATTTTCTAATTTACTTGGCTACATTTCTTATCCAAAACAAGATAATTTAGGAAATTATTGGAGAGATAATTATACCGGTATAGATGGAATAGAATTATATTATCAAGATTTACTTACAGGTATAAATGGTAGACAAGTAATAGAAAAAGATGTTAAGTCTTTGGTCGAGGCAGAAAATCTTTTAATAAAAGCAATACCAGGAATTAATTTAACATTGACAATAGATTCTGTTTTACAAGAAAAACTTTTTGAATCATTAAAAAGAGTCGTAATAGATAGATCATTTATTTCTGGAGCTGCTATTATTATGAATATAAATAATGGTGAATTACTTGCAATAACAAGTTTTCCTGAATATGATAACAATTTAATGACAAATGCATCTGGAACAATAGATAATAAAAAGATAAATGAATTATTACAAGACAAAAGAACTCCTTTTTTAAATAGAGCAGTTTCTGGACTTTTTACACCAGGATCAGTTGTAAAACCATTTGTCGCATACGGGGCATTAAATGATAAAATAATATCCCCAGAAAAGGAAATATATTCTTCTGGACAATTAGTTATAAAAAATATTTACGGTGGACCAGACTCTGTTTTTCGAGATTGGAAGACTCATGGATATATTAATGTAGTTAGAGCTTTAGCTGAATCTTCTGACGAATACTTTTATCAAGTTGGTGGCGGTTATAAAGATCAAAAAGGATTAGGCATAAATAAAATAGACGAATATGCTAAATTATTTGGATTGTCATCTTTAACAGGTATAGATATAATAGGAGAAAAAACTGGAATTATACCAACACCAGAATGGAAAAGAATAAATTTTATTGATGGAGAATGGAATATAGGTAATACATATCATACATCAATAGGACAATATGGTTTTCAAGTTACACCAATAGAATTGTTGAGATATATTTCAGCCATAGGTAATAATGGAAAATTATTAACTCCTCATTTATTTTTAAGTGCATCAAGTTCTGACAAATTACAAGATATAAATAAAATAAATAATTATAATAATAAAAAATGGGAGATAATAGATTTAGGGTTAAATCAAGACGCTTTGAAATATGTAAAAGAAGGAATGCGGGAAGTTGTTTTAGAAAATGGAACTGTGCCACAATTAAATATTGAAGGATTAAATATTGCAGCAAAATCAGGGACAGCTGAAATAGGAATGATTAAAGGTAAAGTAAATTCTTTGATGACTGGATATTTTCCTTATAATAATCCAAAATATTCTTTTGTTGTAATTGTAGAAAATGGTCCAGTTGGAGGAGTTTCTGCTAGTGCTGAAGTTATTAAACCTGTTTTAGAGTATATATCTGAAAATATGGAAAAATATTTTGATTAAAAGTTTAACAAAAGATTAAAAGTATGGTATTATGAGTATCAAATACAATATAAAAATATGGTAAAAGAAATAAAAGAATATCTAACAATAGAAAAGAAAAATGAATTAGAAAAAGAAGTAGAGAATCTTAAATCTGTAAAAAGAAAAGAAATAATTGAGGCATTGGAATGGGCTAAATCATTAGGAGATTTATCAGAAAATGCAGAATATTCTCAAGCCAGAGAAGATCAAGCGAGAAATGAAGCTAGAATTATAGAATTAGAAAATATTTTACAAAATGCAATAATTACAGATTCAAAAAATTTAAGTGATAAAATTTCTGTAGGTTCAAATGTAATTGTTAAAAATCTTTTAGACAATAAAGAATATACATATAAATTAGTTGGTTCTGAAGAAGTTAATATTGAAGAAGGTAAAATTTCGAATGAATCCCCACTTGGTAATGCATTACTTGGAAAAGAAGAAGGAGAAAAAGTTAATTTTCTTACTCCAAATGGTGAAGCTAATTATATGATAATAAAGTTTGATTAATAAAAATCCTCACAAAAGTGAGGGTTTTTATTTTTTATCAAAATACATTATAATGTTTTTATTATTTACAAATATTATGACATCTATTTTAGAATTAAAAGAAGAAAGATTAAAAAAACTTCAAAGATTAAAAGAAAATGGTTTTAATCCATTTCCAGCACATTCAGATAAGAAAATCTCTATTAAAAATTTTTTAGAAAATTTTGAAAATATTGAAACAACTATAATAGCTGGAAGAATAATGTCTGGAAGAGGGCAAGGTAAATTAATTTTCTTTGATATTTTTGATGGCTCAAATGAGAAAAATGAATTAAGTAAAGTGCAAGCCATAATTAAAAATCCAGAATCTTCAAGTGAAGTTTTTGATTTTTATAATAATTATTTAGATATTGGAGATTTTGTAGAAATTGAAGGTGAGAAATATATTACCAAAACTGGACAAAAAAGTATTTTAGTAAAAAACATTAAAATATTAACTAAATCTCTTTTACCATTACCAGATAAATATCACGGTCTTCAAGATGAAGAATTAAAAATGCGATATAGATATCTTGATATTTTGACTGATAATGAAAAGAGAGAATTATTTTTTAAAAAAGCAAAGTTCTGGAAAGTCGTAAGGCAATTTTTGGATAATAAAGGAATGTTTGAAGTAGAAACTCCAACTCTTGAAACAACAACAGGTGGAGCAGAAGCAAGACCATTTAAGACTCATCATAATGATTATGATATGGAAGTTTTTTTAAGAATTTCAATAGGTGAATTGTGGCAAAAAAGATTAATGGCAGCAGGGTATAATGGTACTTATGAAATAGGGCGAGCTTATAGAAATGAAGGATCTAGTCCAGAGCATTTACAAGAGTTTACTAATTGTGAATTTTATATGCCATATGCTGATTATAAAATTGGTATGCAAGTAGTAAGAGAGCTTTATACAAAAATAGCAAAAGAAGTATTTGGTAAAACTAAATTTGAAATGAAGGGTTTCACTTTTGATTTAGAAGATAATTGGATAGAAATTGATTATACTGAAGAAATAAAAAAGCAAACTGGAATAGATATTTGGAATGCGAGTGATGAAGAGATTAAAAATAAACTTACAGAACTAAAAGTAAAATACGATGGAGATAATCGTGAGAGATTACTTGATACACTTTGGAAATATTGTAGAAAGTCTATTGCAGGTCCAGCATTTTTGATAAACCCGCCACTTATAATTGCTCCACTTGCAAAAGCAAATGCTGATGGTAGAACAGCGCAAAGATTTCAACCTATTTTAGCTGGAAGTGAAATCGGTAATGGTTATTCAGAATTAAATGATCCAATAATGCAAAGAGAAAATTTCAAAACACAACAAAAATTATTAGAAGGAGGTGATGAAGAAGCTATGATGCCAGATTATGATTTTGTTGAAATGCTCGAGCATGGTATGCCACCAACTTGTGGATTTGGTTTTGGTGATAGACTTTTTGCCTTTTTAGCAGGATTACCACTAAGGGAGACAATAATGTTTCC
>CAZZNF010000008.1:0-15090 GCA_964655555.1 uncultured Candidatus Saccharibacteria bacterium
CGACCAATTGGTTAACAGCCAACTGCTCTACCGCTGAGCTACCACGGAATATTTTATTTTAATTTTACAAGACTATTCTTAACCAACTTTTATTTCATATTGCAGTTGGTGCAACTGACATTTTTCTCTCACTCCGTTTGTGCCACTCGGCTACCACGGAATATTTTATATTTAACACTTAAAAAGTATAGCAAAAAAAGTTATTTTTTGCAAAAAATTAAACTCTTTTATTTCTACGAATATCAAATGTAGAAAGAAATAATAATATAGCAAACATTATAAATAATATATCTTTAAATATACTTGATATATTTATAAAAAATATAAATACTACAATTAAAACAGCTATTAATCTTTGAAAAAATCTTTTTGACATAATTTTTATATATTAATTATAGCAAATATTTTGATTTTTAGAAATACTTAATTTCCGTCTATTATTATTACGAATTCGCCTTTTATTTTATCTTTATTTTCTTCAAAATATTTTTTGACTTCATAAATTGAACCTCTTACAACTTTTTCATGAATTTTTGTTAATTCTTTCGCTACTACTACTTTTCTACTATCTCCTAAAATCTTTTCTAAACTTTCAATACATTTCTCTATTCTGTGTACAGATTCATAAAAAATAGATATTTTATTGTTTTCTGATATTTCTTTAAAAATTGTTTCTCTTCCTTTTTTGTTTGGTAAAAATCCATAAAAAGTAAATTGATTTCCAAAAAATCCAGACAAAGATAATGCAGATGTTAATGCTGTTCCTCCAGGAATAACATTTATATTTACTTCTAAACCATTATCTTTTGCTTCATATATTTTGTTTATCAAAAGACTACCTGGATCAGAAATTGTTGGCATACCAGCATCAGAAATAAGTGCAACATTTTTACCTTCCTCCAAGATTTTTAAAATATTATCTATTTTAGACAATTTAGAATTAGCAAAATAATTTGTTGCTTTTGTTTTTATATCATAATACTTAAAAAGCTTTTGTGAATTAGAAACATTTTCACAGAGAATTAAATCGACTTCTTTTAAAATTCTAACAGCTCTAAAAGTCATATCTTCTAGATTGCCTATTGGTGTACCTACAATATAAAAATTAGACATTTTGTGCGCGATCCTGGGATCGAACCAGGGACCTTTCGAGTATCAGTCGAATGCTCTAGCCAGCTGAGCTAATCGCGCAAAATATATAAACTAAAATTAGTTTAGCACAAAAAAGAGTTTTTAACAATAAAAATTTTAACAAGTAAATGGGCTTTTTAATTTTTTTAATAATAAATAATTACTTATATTTAAAAGTATAAGACCTAAAAATCCTATTTCTATACCGTTAAAAGGAAATATTAAAATAAGAGAAGACACTCCAAAAAAAGATAAAATAGAAACTAATAATCCTATTCCACAAGTAAAACAAGACATTCCTATAATAGATATTATTATACTTAATAGTGGGAGAATTTTTTTATTGTTTTGTATTTTTTTGTTCTCTTTATAGAGATTTATTAATAATAAAACAAAAAAAGAAATTGATAATATAAATAAAATTATAAGTAAAAAAAGAAATAAATTATTTAATTCATTTAATTTAAATAATGTTAGAAAGAATAAAAAAAACTTCTCTTTGAAAGAAAATAAAGGTATTTTAATTATATATAAAGACTCATTTATATTTTTTATAATAAAATACATAAGTACAAAAAAAATATTCAAAGAAATAAAAATAATTCTATTTTTCTTATTTATAAAAAGATTTTTCATATTATAATGTTTCTACTTCTGTAAAAGGAATTTTACCTTCTAAACTTTTTATCATAGCATCTTCTTTCATTGTTATCATTCCATTTTTTCTTGCAGATTCCCAAATTTGTTCTTCTGTACCTTTTTTTAGAATTAATTGCTCTACTTCTCCGTCTACTTCAAGCATTTCAAAAACAGGAACTCTTCCTTTTAACCCTTCTTTATTTTTTTCATTACCAACAGCTTTGTATGGATTTCTATCTAAATTTAAATCTTTTTTATATTCCTCAGGAAGAGTTTTGAAACTTTCATTTATTATTGCTTTCATTCCTTCATCTTGTATTTCTTCTCCACAACCATCAGCGATTTTTCTTGTTAATCTTTGAGCAATAGCAAGATTTAATGTTGGTGCAATTAGATATGGATCAACCCCCATATCAAGTAAACGAGTAACTACACCAATAGAATTATTTGTGTGTATAGTAGAAAAAACAAGATGTCCTGTTAATGCAGCTTGTATTGCAAGTTGAGCTGTTTCTCCGTCTCTTATTTCACCTACCATTATAACATCTGGATCTTGTCTTAAAATAGATCGTAAACCATTTGCGAATGTATAGCCAATTTCTGGAAATACTTGAGATTGGTTCATACTTGGGATGTTATATTCTATTGGATCTTCAAGAGATACTACATTTTCTTTTTCTCTATCTAATTCATTTAATATTGAATAAAGTGTAGTTGTCTTTCCTGAACCTGTTGGTCCTGATATTAAAATTATTCCATATGGTTTATCTATTGCCTTTCTTAATAAGGCCATATGTTCTTTTGATAAACCTATTTCATCTAATTTTTTTACACCTCTATAACTATCCAAAATACGAATCACTACTTTTTCACCATAATATGAAGGAAATGTAGATACACGAAAATCTACCTTATAGCCATTAAAAAGTACAGAAAATCTACCATCTTGAGGTTTTCTTTTTTCATCTAATTTTAAACCGCAAAGAATTTTTATTCTTGCTACCATAGATTGATGTCTTGCTACTGGAATAGTAAATTTAGTTGCTAAAACACCATCAATTCTAATTCTAACTCTAAAAGAATCTCCTATATTCTCAATATGTATATCTGAAGCTAAATTCGAAATAGCATTTTTTAAAATAACATTTACCATTTTTATCATTGGTATAGAATCAAGTAATGCTTCTGGTAAATTATCATCTTCATCTGTTATATCCATTAAATCTTCTTTAGCGCCTTCTAATTGTCCAACTCTGTGTGTATATTTTAATGTTGGAGCAGTTTCTCCATCTTGTGAATATCCGGCAAATCTTCTTTTGAATTCTGTAAGAGATATCAAAAATACTTTATATGTTACTCCTGCACTTGCTAAAATAAATTGTAAAGCATCTAATGCGTTTTTTCTGTCTGGATCTACAACTCCAATTATAATTTCATTTGTTATTTCTTTATTTTTTATAAAATCATTTCTTGTATTATCATCTTCCGTATTATTTCCTTTCAAAAAATTAACAGACATTGGTATGACTAAATACTTTTCAGCTTTGTCTTTATCTATTAAATTATATAGGTTTTTTTCTGCTAATTCTCTATCTCCATTGTATACAGGTATTCCGTAAATAGCATTTCTTGCTGTCAAAATAGCTGCTTCTGGAATATTTCTTGAAATTAGAATTTCGTCTACTGGAGCATTTGATTGGTTAGCTTCATCTTCTATTGTTCTAGCTTCTAATTCACTTATTACATTTTGAGAGACTAAAAAATTTATAAGAATCATAATAAATTTATTATATCATTAAAATAAATTTTTATTGTAAAAATGGATTTTTTCTACCTAGACCTTCACTGGGTAATATTTCTACAGAAAAATCTTTTGTATTATTCAATAATTCATTATCAATATTTGTTTTGAATGAAATATTTTCTTTATTTATTAAATCTACATATTGACCTATTTTCATTTTTGAAACATATTCATTTGAAGCATTATTTAATAATACATCACTAGATGTAAAAAAACCTTTATAAAGAAAATAAATAGCCACTCCGATAGCTATAATTACTAATATTGTAACCATTTTTGATGTAGATTTTTTATTTTGTAAATTTCTATCCATATATTTTAATTTTGATTAATAATATCAGCTTCTTTTACGCTGTCTGTATAATAAGTTTCAACATTAAAAGAGTATTTGAATATAACACCACCTTCTTTTTCAGAAGCAAAGGATAATGATGTTATATTATATATTCTTTCTGATTTTTCAAGACTTTGTAAAAAAGATTTCATATTTTCATAAGATCCTGTTAATGAAAACGATAATGTTAATACTTTATATCCTTTATCGTTATTTGAATTAGAGTTGTCTATCTCGCCTATTTTAAGATCAGAGAAAAGCATTTTTGATGCTTCTTTTTCTACTAATCTTGTAAACTCATAAGCAATTATTATTCTATCTATAGAACTTGGTAATATTTTTTCTAATTTATCTACTGGTAAAGTATTTACATTTGTTATAAAATCTTTATTGATACTATTTATTTTAAGACTATAATCTTTTGCTATATTTAATGCTCCATCTAATTTAGTTTTTTCTTCTAATAATTTAGATACATTATTTTTAGGATTATAAATAGTTCCAACTCCTGTATATAGTGGATAAATAAAGAAATAAATTAAACTAACTATCAGTATTGTAATGAATACATTTATTAACATTTTATTTTTGATATTATTTTTATTCATAAATTTAACTTGTTCCTAAATTAACTTCTTCATTATCTTTTTCGGTATTGTTTTCTTCATTTTGATTATTTTGACTTTCAGTACTAGTGCTTGTATTTGTGCTAGTCGCCATATTTGTTGTAGTACTTGTTGTTCCTGTATTTGTATTTTGAGGCATAAAATTAATATCATAAAAAGTTCCAATAGCTCCTTCACCTTTTTCATTTTCTAAGCTAGTATCTCTTCCTGTAAATTTCAATAACGAGATTGTATTTATATCTACATCAAAAGATATATCAAATATTATTCCAGCCCCATCTTTATCTTCTGAGAAGTTATTTAATTTAAAATTACTTATATAGTCTTTAAATGGACCGTTTTTAAAATTATTCACCTGTCTATATAAAGTTTGATAATTCAAAGCATATCCAGATAAAGATATATTTGTTAAACTTTTGCTGGAATTACTAGCATCTTTTTTTAAAGAAAATTTATTAAAATAAACATAACTTGTTTTGCTGGATTCTACACTTGATTCTATTATTGGAAAAAGTATTGAGCTTGGGTATATTTTCTCATTAAAAACAGAGCTAAAAACTTTTAATTTTTTGGATAATGTTCTCATTTCTGGTAAATTTTTTTCAAATTGTTCTACTTGTGTAGAGTTCTCATATTCCGATAAATCTTTTTTGATAGAACTGATTCTAGAAGATAATATTGTTGTATAATAATACATTCCAACAGCAAAGAATATAGATATTAATAAAATTACCAACAAAATAATACGAATAGAATCTGCTTTTGATCTACCTTTTAATGAAGTCACAGGTGTTACAAATTGATTTACAACAGATCCTTCTGATTTATTATTTGTTTGTATAAAATTTATAGCCATATTTTAATTAAAAAAATTTTTAAGAGATAATCCTGTTACGATAGAATATTTAGAACTTATTTCTTTACTTTTTTCTCTAACATTTTCTGGTAAAGAAAATTGAGAAAAAGGTTCTAATAAAATAATTTTTTTTCCTAAAAATTTTGACAGAATATTTATTATTCCTTTTGGAAGTGCTCCACCTCCAGATATTACAACTTTCTGTATCTCTATATTATACTTTCTTTCGAAGCTAAATAAAAGAGATTTTGCTTCGTCAAATAGTGGAAAACTGGCTAAACTCATGATTTCAGCTAAATGTGGAGATGAATCATCGCCAAAATATCCAAAAACTCTTTTTGCTTCTTCTGCTACATCAATAGACAATGATAGAGCTTTTGAAATTTGAAATGTGTTATTGTAAGATCCTTTTTGTATTATATTTGTAGCAACGATAACATTATTTCTTATTAGTGAAATGAAAGAAACTTTACCTCCTATATTTATAGAAAATATAATCTCTTCATTTGGTAATGATAAGGCTATCGCTCTTGTTTCTGATACTGCTTCTATTTCAAAAGAATAATTAGTAATATTCAATCTTTTTACTATTCTTTCATACATATCAAAAACAGAATTCTTAATTGCAGCTAATACAATAACATCTTCTTTACTTTCATCGCTTGTGTTAATATTATTTCTCCAATAATTTAATTTAACTTCAGATATTGGTAAAGGTAAATATTTTCTAGCTTCTATTGGCAATAAATTAGATAATTCTTTATCTGAGACTTTTGGAATATTTATTGATGAAACAAAACATTCTGACATAGGTATAGAAAATATGTAATTATTGCTAGTTATTTTAGATGCTCTTATTAAATCATTTATAGCATTTATCATTTTTTCTTCTCCTATATTTGATATAGAACCTGGTGGCAAAGAATCATAAGAAGCAAGTTCTAATTCACCATATGTTTCTATAAATAATTTATTAGATTCTTTTTTAATTTGTATTATTTTGATAGCATAAGTGCCTATATCAACACCAACACAAGATGTAAAATCTGTATTTGTATCTTCTTTATTATTTTTATTAAAAAACATAATTTATAATATAATAATATTATAACATGAAAGTATTTTACGATATTATAAATAATTTCTTTTTAGAAGAATGTATTAATTGTAATGAACCTTCTAAAATCATTTGTAAAAAATGTTATAAATTTCTAATAAGGAATAATAATAAAAAGATTTTTAAAAATGATTTATCTTTTATTAATTTCTCCCTTAATTATAAAAATGAATTAGTAAAAAAAGCTCTTTTTAGATTAAAATATAATTTTACAAAAAATATTTCTGTCTATTTATCTAATGCTACTTTTTATGATTTATTATTATTTATTAAAAAAATAACAAATGAAGATTTAGAAAATATAATTTTATCTCCTATACCGATATCAAGAAAAAGATTTATAGAAAGAAGTTATAATCAGTCTGAAATATTATTAAAAGATTTAATAAAAAAAATAATAAAAGAAAAAAATATAGTATATAAACTCTTTAATAAAGAATTTGATTTTGAAACAAGTTATTTAGAAATAATAAAAAGAGAAAAAAATACTAAAAAATTCATAAATAGTCATTCACGAGAAGAAAGATTAGAGTTAATAGAAAACGCTTTCATTATAAATAAAGATATAAATATTGAAAAGTTAAAAAATAAAAAAATAATTTTATTTGATGATATAACAACTACTGGAGCTACTTTTTATGAAGCAAAAAAAACTTTAATAAAAGCTGGTATAGAAAAAGATAACATATTTACTTTTGCATTAGCTCATTAATAAAAATTATTAAAAATACGCTAAATATTTTAGTGCTTCCACTAGGACTCGAACCTAGGACCGTACGGATATAAGCCGTATGCTCTAACCAACTGAGCTATGGAAGCAGTCTTTTATATAATAACAAATTTTTTAATTTATTAAAAGTTAATAAGCTATAAAAACTTCTCCAGTATATTATATAATAGATGCTATATAAGGTCAATACTTTATGAAATTATTTTTTTCTTAAATTTAATATATCTATAAATTCACCTTTAGACATTTTATCTGGAATTTTACCAAATAATACATTTTCTTTAACATCGTCTATAATATTTTTATATTTACTATTAAATTTTTTTTCTATTTTATGTAAATCTGCTTTATCAGAATTAATATAAAAATAATTTTTGTCTTTATTCCATACAATATAAGTATCTTTATTAGCTGCTTTTCTCGCAAAAAAAGCAATATCATTATCTATTGTTGATATAATCTTATTATCATTATTACCAATAAAAGTAGCAGAAAAATCTTGAAAAAGTATTTTTCCAAATTCATTGTTTTCATTTACTATACCTATTTTTTTATTTATACCTTCTATTCTTCTTATATTTGCTATAGCTCTTTTGACTTTAATAGTTTTATCTTTTATTGCTTCTAATAAATTCTTACTTTTGTTTGTTTTTTTGTCTTTTATTAAAGTATGACCAGTTTCTGATAATAAATATTTATTTTTGATTGGCTTATTTATTTTTTCAATAACTCCATTTTTGTATAAATTAGCTATTTCTTCAATTGTTAAATCGTCTGTAAAAGCAGCCAAAGACCTGGTCCACTCATAGATAAAATAATCTTCATTAAATACCTTTTTACCATTTTTATCTAACTCATCAGTATATTTTGGATTTATAACTTCATTAATGCCTTCTACAAAATTTTTAATCCATGGCTCTTCTTTTAAAATTTCAGCTTTTTTCATTATGTCATATATTGACTTTGTATAATTATTTTTTCCAATTGTTATTTTTCTGTCTTTACTAGAAATACCTTGATTAGACTCGTTGTATAAATCAAAAAATAATTCTTTTTGATCAAAAATAATGTTTACACCTTCTTTAACTTCTTCTTTTACTCTCTTTTTTTCTTTTTGTTTTTCTATTAAAAATGTTTCTTTTTCATATTTTTTGATAGTTGTATTTGCCTCATTCTCATTATCATAAAAATCAACAACATTTCTTTTGTTACAATAATTCAATAAAAATAATGCTGCTCTTGTGTCTAAATTTAATATATCCTTATTTTTATTTTCTAAGTTTCCATTTACTGTAATGCTTTTTATTTTTTCTTCTTTAAGTAATTCTGCTATTTGATTTTTTGTTTTTTCATTTTTTTTGTTTACTAATTCATTAAAAAAATCATTTATTGCTTTAGACATTTTTTCTTCTTTACTCTTTTGACTTTTTTTAATAAAATTAAGAGTTTCTTTTGAAATATTATATTTTTTTTCTTCTTTTTCTTTGAAACTTCCAGAATATACTAATTTACCTTTTTTATTATGTTTATCATTATTTTTATTGTTTTCCATAATTTTATTTATTATAATTATAACATAATTAAAAAATCAAAAATAAAAACATACTAATGATTTGAGTTGAAAACAAAAACTTATCCAAAATCAACTACTTATGTTAATATACAATTATGGATTCCATATCTCAATCTATATTAAATTTTATAGAAAATATTTCTTTGACTTGGCAATTAATTGTCTTATCTTTTTTCTCTTTTGCAGAAGGTCTTCCTATTATAGGTTCTATACTTCCTGGTGGAACTATTGCTATATTTGCAGGTAGTCTTTCAGCAAATGGAACGATGAATGCTTTTTTAGCTTTTTTGCTTGTAGGTATCTCTAGCTTTTTAGGAGATATGGTTGGATTTTTACTTGGTAAGAAATTTTTACATTTTAAGTGGATAAAAAATATAGTACATAATGAAAAATTTAAAAAATCTTGGGATTTATTTGATAGACATGTAGCTATTATTACAATTTTTGGTAAACTAATTCCAGTAATAAGATCTACACCTTCTTTACTTGCTGCTGTGCGTGGTGTAAAATCTAGAAAATATATTTTATATAGCTTTACAGGATCATTGCTATGGGGAGCTGTTGGTATATATGCTGGGAATTTTTTTACTAAATACTTTGGTGAAAAAGTTATATCATTTATTTTTATTTTAATAATAATATCTATTTTAATAGTTTTAATTCAGCAAACTATTAAACAGATCAGAAAAAAGAATAAAAATACTCCAGCAGAAAAATAACTATTTATTTTAATAATTATTAAAAATAAGATAAAATCATAATATTGGAGGATTCGCATAGCGGTTTATTGCACCATCTTGGAAAGGTGGCAACGAGGTCAAACTTGTTCCAGGGTTCGAATCCCTGATCCTCCGCAAATTTTCAAATTGGTTATTTCCAAAAATATAAATAACATTTCATGGTATAATATCGCTATATTAAAAATATATGGAAGAAAATAAAAAAGTAAATAAGTATAAATCGTTTTTGCCTTTATTTATATTAATAATAGTAGTTATTATTTCTATAATATACAAAAATAACATAAAAGAAAGACCTGTTGATTTGGTTTCAAATGAAGAAAATACTGAAAATACATTAAATAGTGTTAAAACTGTATCTTATAGTAATGATTCAAAAACTATAAATGTGACATATATAAATGAAAATAATGTGTCTAAAGTAGAGTATGAAATAAATAATGAAAATATTACTCTACCAATTGCAATGAGCGCAAGTGGTGCAAGATATTCTAATTCTTTTAATGATATAGGTGTTGGTGATGAATTGTGGGAACATCAAGAAGAAGTTACAATAAGTAAAGATGGAAATGTTTTATTTAAAGGAAAATTAATAAATCAATAAAATTATGATTAAAAAAATACAAAAATTTTTGTTTGAAGATAAAAGAAGTGCTATTATTTGGTTAGTTTTAAGATTATATGTTGGATATTCTTGGATTGTTGCAGGATTTTCAAAAATATCATCAGATGCTTGGGTTGGAACAAATGCAGGAGTTGCAATGAAAGGTTTTTTGACTGGTTCTCTATCAAAAACAATAGGAGAGCATCCAGATGTTATGGGTTGGTATGCTTGGCTTATAAAAAATATTTTTATTCCAGGAGCTCCTTTAATGTCTTATCTTGTTGTTTTTGGAGAAATATTGGTTGGATTAGGATTAATAATAGGTTTTCAAACTAGAAAGGCAGCTTTCTTTGGTGCTTTTATGAATTTTAATTATTTATTTTCAGGAGTTGTAAGTTCTAATCCTATATTATTATTATTTGAAATATTAATAATAACAGCTTATAAAGTAGCAAGCCATTTTGGTATTAATAGTTTTATAAAAAGAAACAACAAATAATAAAAAATTTCTTATATTGACTAATGATTATGCTTACAGCAATCATTTTCAATTATTTTACCTTTATTTTTAATTAAACTTTTTATATGTATTAAAAGATGTGATCCTACACATCCAAATATTCCAGCTATAACAAAAGGCTCTATTCCTTGAATTATGGTTTGCATTCCTTTTATATTAGTCAAAAATAACTTACTAAAAGTAAATATAAAAATTAAAAAAAGAGAAATACTAAATAATGCTTGATATTTATATTTTTTAATATGTGCAGATAGTTCGTGTGATAAGAAAACAAAATCCATCAAAATATGAATAAGACTTAAAATTGCATATTCTTTTGTAAAATTTTTTTGACTCCATTCAAACCATTCCAAAGTCATATGTGTTACAAGTAATATTATAGCTATATAATTTCTTTTTGAATGAGCAAGTATAGATAATAAAAATCCTGATATATATAATAGAACTATGATAAAACTAAAATTTACTTTTAATATTGAAACAAATATAGAAATAAAATAAAATACTAAAAATAGTAGAAATATATTATTAAAAATCTTCTTTATATTAAACATTTATTTATTATTAATACTTAATAAAGCATTTATTCTTTCTTCTGTTGGTGGATGTGTCATAAATAATTTTGAAATCCAAGATGTTTTTTTGTTATTGTTTATAGAATTCAATCCTAATGGATTTACTATATATAAATGAGCTGTTGCATTATTTGCTTTTTTAAGAGGTTGTGAGAATTGTGAAATCTTTTGTAAAGCTGAAGCTAATCCTTCTGGATATCTAGTCAGGATAGCACCAGAAGCATCAGCTAAAAATTCTCTTTTTCTTGAAATTGCTAATTGTATTATTGTAGCTGCGATAGGAGCCAAGATTATAGCTAAAAAAGATCCTATTACAATAAATAATGCACTATTTTTCCTATCTTCTCCATCGCCTCCAAAAGCTGTTATTCTAAAAAACATTTGAGATAATAAAGATATTATAGATACAAAAATTACAACTATTGTAGAAAGTAATATATCTTTATTTTCAACATGAGATAATTCATGTGCCATTACTCCTTCTAATTCGTTTTTATTAAGCATTGAAAGTAATCCTGATGTGGCTGCAATTGCGGAATTATTTTTATTTCTTCCTGTTGCAAATGCATTTGGGATTGGATCATTGATAATATAAATTTTTGGCATTGGAAGTCCTCCTGTTATAGAAAGATTTTCTACAATATTCCAATATTCTGGATATTGTGATCTACTTTTAATTTCTACAGCTCCGGCCATCTTAAGTGCAATTTTATCAGAATACCAATATGAAAATATATTCATACAAAGTGAAAATATAATAGCAATATAAAATATACTTACATTATTAAAATAATAAGCCAACAAAAGACCAAAAGCGGATATGAAGATTATAAAAAAAATCATATAAAGCCATGTTTTGAATATATTATTAGAAGCCTCTTTATATAATGATTTACCTTGAAACATATTATTATTATATTTATATAATAACATAATAAAGCATTAATAAAAAGTTATGTAAAGAGTAAAATAAAAAACCAGAAATAAATTAATTTCTGGTTTCAAATTTTTTTAAAAAAATTAAGAATAAATAATTTTATTTTCTCTCATTTTTTTTTGCATTAAAGAAATAATTTCTTTGTTAAAAGACTCTTTGGAAATCTTATTTTTTTTAAGATTTCCAGATAAAATTTTAAAATCTTTAGAATCTTCAACTATTTCTTTCTTGAAAGACTCTAATGCCTTATCTAATAAGATACAAGAGTTTGCATCTATAACATTTAAGTCCTGCATACATAAATTAGCAGCAGTTTCAATGTCTTTTTTATGCTCTTTAATACTTTTTTTCATATTTATAATTATACTTTTAACTATATATTTTATAACCTATTTATACAAAAAAGTCAAGGGAGTCTCTTTTATCAAATATTGTTTATTGTTATTTAAATCTACATATATTACTTGTGATATAAATTCTTTAGCAAAACCAATATTAATATCTTTTTTATATTTATTTAAAGAATCCTCTTTTTTAACAAAATCTTCTAAGAAATTATCCATAAAATCCATTCTCATATTTTTAAAACTCTCTTCATCAAAAAAAGTAAAACTATTTAAGTATTCTTGTTGACCTTTTACTATTTCATCAACACTTTCTTCTGCTAATTTTCTATTACTTTTAATTTGAATAAAATAAATTTTATCTGGAAAATTTTTGTCATCTTGAACTATTTTTATATAATCAGTTTTATATTTTTTATCCAAATTATCATTAGTGCAAAGATTTTCATTTCCTTTTTTGTTTTTTATAAAATCATTAGCATATTCATATGCTGCAAATATACCTGCTTCTAATATACCTTGATTACGACCTTCGTCTAAGTCTTTTTTAATTAGATCTCTATGATATTCTAAATATCTAGAGATATAAGAACTAATATTTCGTTTTAATTCTCCTCTTCCAACTTTTTTATCTTTAAGTGGTGTTAAATCATAATTTAATAACATTCTTATACAATAATCCTGAAATTCTGATGGAGATAAAGTTAATAAATCTTCTTCCTTTTTGTCAAAAACTCCTCTTTTGTAAACATTTTCTAAAACCTCTTCTCCAAAACCTTTTTTATTTAATTTTTCAAAAAAAGATTTGAATTCATATAAAGTTTCTTTTATAGCTTGTTTTTTCTTTTTCGATTTATCGTCAAAATCAATACTTTTGTGAGTATGGTGTAAATAATCTGAGTTGCTTATCCATTTATCATTAAAAAATCTTTGAATAATTTGCTCTTTACTTTTATCGTCATCTCTTATTAATATTCTTTTATCTCCATTTATTTTTAATTCTCCTCCAGATATTATTTTATAAACTATGCCATTTATAACTGTTCTTCTTGTTATTTTATTTGTATTAAACATATTTTAAATTAGAATTAAAACTTTACTTCAATTGGATTTTTTGCAGATTGTTCTGCCTCAGAAAGTTTAAACATTTCTTCTGCTTTAAAGTTAAATATTCCTGCCAAAATATTTTTTGGAAATACCGCAATAGCTGTATTAAAGTCTGTAACAGTATTATTATAAAATCTTCTCGCTGCTTGTATCTTATCTTCTGTATCTGTCAATTCATTTTGAAGTGAGGCAAAATTACCAGTTGCTTTTAAATCTGGATAATTTTCAGAAAGTGCAAACAAATTTTTTAAAGTGGAAGAAAGAGTATTTTCTGCTTCATTAATTTTTTCTTTATCTCCTGTTTCATTAATAGAAATTGCAGAATTTCTTGCTTCAATAACTTTTTCTAAAGTAGAATTTTCAAAATTAGCAGCACCTTTTACTGTGTTGATCAAATTAGGAATAAGATCGTATCTTCTTTTTAATTGCACATCTATATCAGCCCAAGCATTTTGAATGCGAATCTTTTTAGTAATAAGTCCATTATATGCAAATATAAAATAAAGAATAACTATTATTAAAATTATTAAAAGAATTAAATTTGTTGACATATTTTTATTTTTAAATTTATATATTAATTTTAACATTTTTATACAAAAAATCACAATAAAGCTATTTGGTAATATTAGAATTTTAAAATAATTTTAAAATTTAAAAACTGTTTTATTCTGCTGTATTTTTATTATTTTTTTGATATAATCAAATAATTACAAGCATAAAAATAAAATTCTTATGAATAATGAAAATTTAAATTATAAAAGACATACCTTGTCTCACATATTAGCAAGTGTATTGATTGAAAAATATCCTGGGACACTGCTAACTCTTGGCCCTGCTATTGATAATGGTTTTTATTATGATATAGATTTTACAGAAAATGAGAAACCTAATACTGAAGAAGATTTTAAACAAATTACAGAATTAATGAAAGAAAAATTAAATCTTGGTGGTAAATTTTCTCACAAAGAAGTCTCAAAAGATGATGCTTTAGAATTCTTTAAAAACAATCCTTATAAAATAGAATTGATAAATGAAATTGTAGGAAGAGGAGAAAAAATAACTCTTTATACTATTAATTTTACTGACGGTTCAAATTTCACTGATCTTTGTCGTGGTGGGCATATTGAAAATATTTCTGAAATTGATATTAATAGTTTTAAAATTACTCATACGGCTGGAGCGTATTGGAGAGGAAATGTTGAGAATAAAATGCTTACAAGAGTATATGGTTTAGCTTTTGAAACTCAAAATGATTTGGAAAAATATGAAAATCAAATAGAAGAAGCAAAAAAAAGAGATCATAGAATACTTGGTAAAGAACTCGGTCTATTTATATTTTCTGATCTTGTTGGTTCTGGACTACCTCTTTGGACTCCAAAAGGAACATTTTTAAGAAAACAAGTTGATAATTTTGTACAAAGCCTTCGTTCAAAATATAATTATGGATCTGTAA
>CAZZNF010000009.1:0-13270 GCA_964655555.1 uncultured Candidatus Saccharibacteria bacterium
AGATATCACTTATTTATCCAAATCACACGCAAGAGCAAGGAGTACTCACTTTCATTCTTTTCTTTACAGGATTTTTCTTTGTTGGAATATCAAGTCTGTTGATACCTAGTCGTTCAAAAAAGAGTGAGTGGCTGTTGACGATATTGAGCTTGCTGTGCATCTGCTTGCTCCTTTATTCATACTACTTTATGTAGTCATGTAGAACGATAGAAATACTTCCCTTATACCTAGGCGTGATTTATTTTTCTGTTATCAAAACAGTAAAAACTCAATGGGTAGTGACCATAGAGAATCCGTGGGCCACCTTTAGTTTCGGCGACCAACCGAGAGCACACGATGTGGAGAACAGACATCGAGAGAATTATTATATATTTTTAAAGAGCAAAAGCTCGACTTGTACAACTATACAAGAAGAAATATATAAAAGAATCTCAAAACTGGCGGATAGATCCTTTCGTGTGAGGGCACGAAACCATCACTTTTGTGATAAGGGTCTATGGAGAAGTGATTTGCTACGGCTTCGCTTCTCCTCTTTATCAAGATCATAAATAACGTTTGTGATTTTGTAGAGAAAATATTTGTTCATTAAAAAAGTTTATATGCAATACACATTTTTTCAAGAAAAAGATGATCGTTACGGAAAAACTGTCATTCTAAAGGTAGCTTATTCTGAAATAGAAAAAGCCACATCCGAAGAAGTTGATAATTTTGTTGACGGCATGAAGGTGTTGCTTGGCGCAATACTTCCTAGCCAATCTACCAGAGGAGACGATTTACTTTTTAATTTTGCCGGATGTAAAACTCCACAGAATTTAAAAAAATAATAAAGGAAAATGGACGAAGCCTATTAGTAAAATTCGTCCACATTATTCAGCTCGTAAATTTTAAAAATAATTTGTGAGTTGATAGTGAAAAAGTTCTTTTAAAAAAGTTTTGATTGGTGATCAAAGATTCTTGATAGAGTTTTTGATAACCAATCAAAATTAAAATGGAATACAATAATTTAAAATTAGTAGACAAGGCAACATTATGGTTCGTAATTATTAGCCATATTGTAGTGCTAGGGATCATGTTGTATAACTCTAATCAAATTTCAAACGACGGAGTTTGGAATAGTTATACAGCTAGCTACCCTGAGTCTCAAGAAAAAGGGTTGTCTACAAGTATGTACGTTGCTTACTTATTTTGGAATGTCACTGACACTCCAGGAGATGATCCGCACGTATCCACAGAGTCTGAAGATTATCTAGACTCTTGGGGATATTTGGGTGTATTCGTAACCTTTATTTTATTTTTTATTTATGAGATTTTGGTATATCTTTATTTCTCAAAAATAAATAATAAAAAAAGATTCAAGTATTTAGCCGTTCTCATTTTAATGAGTTGTTGGTTGATATTTGATACGTACAGACTTGTACTCCTTTTAGGTTGAGGAAGTAGAGCCTCTTAATACCACATTTGTGGTATTTTTTTTATTTTTTAAAAATTAGGAGTATAATTTGGTTATTAGTCTGATGCTTATTTAATTAATAAAAACTATGAAAAAAATAAAAGATACAATAACACCTTTCGTTTTTATTTTATTTATTGGAATATTGATATCAATAATTTTTAATTATATTGGTGATAATTCTAGTAAAAATGATTGTGTAATAGGTAGAGATTCTCCTGATTGTTTAGAAGGAAGTGGTAGTGGTCATCCTCTCTGGAATAATTAGAAATTAGTTATAAGAAATAATTTATGAAAAAAATAAAAGAATATATAATAATAATTATAATTGGTGTGATAGTCTTAGGTGGAGCTTTTTATTGGTTTGAATTAAGACCATTATCAATTAAAAAAGATTGCTCTTGGATTGGAATTAGAAAAGGACTTTTTGATAGAAGAGAAGCTACAAGCAAAGAATATGATTTCTGTTTAAGACAACATGGTTTATAAAAGGGTATAATTTCTGCTCTGTTGGGCTAGAATAAGTTTTAAAAACTGCTTTTTATTTTTCCAAAATACTTACTAAATACTCTAATTCTTGATATAATTGGTTTAATAATTTAAAACTAAAGGAAAAAATATGGAAAATAAAGAATTAAAAATAATTTCTTTAAATACTTGGGGTGGGCAAGTCGATGGGTTTTTAGATTTCATTAAAAATAATGAAGATACGGATATTTTCTGTCTTCAAGAGATACTTGAAGTAAGAGATGAAGAGATTGAAAGTAATGAATATTTTAAAGAGAATAAAGAAAAAAATATAAATCAAGATTTAAAATTGTTTACTAATTTAAAAAATGTTTTAAAAGATCATAATTCTTATTTTTATCCCTGTTATAAAGATTGTTTTGGCTTAGCTATTTTTGTAAATAAAAATTTAGAAGTCTTAGAAGAGGGTGAGGTTATTGTATATGAGGGTAATGGTGTAAATCATGAGCACGATCACGCTAGAAATATAGAATTTATAATGTTAAAGATAAATAATAAATATATTAATATTTTAAATATTCACGGACTTTGGACAGGAAAAGGAAAAGATGATAGTGAAGATAGAATAAAGCAGTCACAAAATATTATTGATTTTATAAAAACTTTAGAAGGAGAAACGGTATTATGTGGAGATTTTAATTTAAATCCTGATACAGAAAGTATAAAGATGTTTGAAAATTTCGGCCTTAAAAATTTAATAAGAGAAAACAATATTTCTTCAACAAGAACTTCTCTTTATATTAAAGATGAAAACCCATTCGCTGATTATACTTTCGTTTCAAAAGACGTGGAAGTAAAATCATTTGAAATAATGCCTGATGAAGTTTCTGATCACTCTGCGATGAAGTTGGTTATTACAGTTTAAAACAAAACAAAAACTCTAGAAATTCTAGAGTTTTTGTTTGTATTCTTGTTGCGGAACTAGGATTCGAACCTAGGTTTCAAGGTTATGAGCCTTGCGAGTTACCTTTACTCCATTCCGCTATATTTTGTAAAGTAATAATACCATTTTGAAAATCATTTTGCAAATAAATCATTAATATGTTAAAATATTTTTTGTAAATATGCAGTGGTAGCTCAGCTGGTTAGAGCACCGCCCTGTCACGGCGGGGGTCGTGGGTTCGAGTCCCATTCACTGCGCAAAAACGATAATCAATTGATGTTTTTAATGTGTTAAAATAATTTTAATGAAGAAAATTAAAATAAAAAAGAATCACAAACATTTTTTAGGTTTTTTTGGTTCGATTTTTTGTCCAATGAAGCATAATGATTTCAAGCCATACATATTAAGACATAAAATATTATTTTTCATTTCTTTCCTTTCTATTATTTTATTTACTTTTTCTTTAGTTAGATATTATTATTTTCATTATAGTAAAATTGGTGGAGATGCGATGAATAATATTATTATTGATCTTATAAATAACAAAAGAATTGAATATAATCAAAATATATTAAACAAGAATTTTGAATTAGAAGAATTAGCAAATGAAGAAGCTAGATATTTCTATAAAAATATTAAAAAGAACAATTTTATCAAAGAAGAAATTAATAAAAAAAGTTTTATAATGGACAAAAAAATAGAAAATTTTTCTTTTTTATATGAAAAACATTTATTATTTAATAATAAATATAAAGATTTAGATTTAGTTTTATCAAATTTAGATATCAATAAAGATATATTAGATAATCGATTTGATGAAATAGGAATTTCTACAAAAAATATAATTATTAATAATCAAAATTTAACACTTATTATTCAAATATTTGGTGAAAGAGATAAAAATAATATTAAAAGAAATAATGCGACAGCATTACAAACAAAAAATATAAATTTTAATAATAATTTCTTAAAAAATGAAGATTTTATCAAAAACAATGATATTCATTACTCTACTTTTGTACAAAAAGTTATTTATAATTTTTGGTATAGTTTAAATATTTTTTATAAAAGTGTAATAACATTAATAATATTATCTTTTATATTTTTCTTTTTTTCAGAATACAAAAGAAGACATTTTCTACATATGTTTTATGGAATATTAACAATTTTACTATTAATAACTCTTCTTTATTTTAATCAGAAAATTATTTAATGATAATATTGCTTTTTAATTACTTTTTTTGTATAATTCCATCGATTTATTAACCATTAAAAATTTTTATAAAAATGGAAAGAAAAAAGTTCATTAAAGACATTTCTAATAATTTTAAAGAAAATAATCAAAGATTTTTTAATTATTCTTATAAAATAATTGATTATATTCGTAATAAAACAAGAAATCATGTTTCAGATTTTAACCCAAGAAACTTTTCATCATTAAGTTTTATTTTTAAAGAAGAATTAACAGATGATTATTTTGTATTAATGGATATTTTCGCAAATGGTTTAATTCTTTTTTATTTTAAAAAAGAATATAGAAATTGGGAAAATGAAATATCCGCTCCTAATATATCTTTCTATATTCAAGATGATGAAGATTTTGTAATTTTAGATGAAACTATTTTAAAATTAAAAGAATATTTATTAAGTAAAAAAGCTCTAAAAGTAGTTTCATGACTACTTTTTTTTATCTTAATTTTTGTTATAATAAAAAGACATTATAAATATAAAATATGAGAACTTTAATAAAAGATTTAAAAGAAAATATTGAAAAAGATGTAATTATAAAAGGATGGGTGGATGTAAGACGAGATCAAGGAAAAATGATATTTTTAGATATAAGAGATTTTTCTGGTAAAGTACAAGCAGTAGTTTTACCAAATCATGAAGAAGCTAAAGCAATAGCTGAAAAAGTCCGTTCTGAATGGGTAATAGAAGTAAATGCAAAAGTAAACAAAAGACCAGAAAGAAATATAAAAGAAGGAGTATTAAATGGTGAACTTGAACTTGAAGTTTTAAGTATAAAAGTATTAAATGAAGCAGAAACTCCAGCTTTTGATATCTCTACAGATGGTAAAGAAATAAATGAAGAAGTTCGCCTTGAAAAGAAATATCTCGATATGAGGAGAGAAAGAATACAAAATAACTTAAGACTTCGTTCAAAAGTACAAAACTTTTTAAGGAAAGAATTTTTAAATAGAGATTTTGTAGAAATAGAGACTCCGATTCTAACAAATCCAACACCAGAAGGAGCCAGATCATATATTGTTCCAAGTCGTCTTTGGAAAGGTAATTTTTATGCATTACCACAATCCCCACAACAATATAAACAACTTCTTATGAGTGGAGGTGTTGAGAGATATTTTCAATTTGCAAAATGTTTAAGAGATGAAGACACAAGAGGTGATAGACAACCAGAATTTACACAACTTGATATTGAAATGAGTTTTGTAAATGAAGAAGAAATAAGAAAAATAAATGAAGAAATCTTAATTAAAATGGTGAAGGAACTTTTTCCAGAAAAAAGAATTCAACAAATTCCATTTCCAGTTTTAACTTATGCTGAAGTAATGGAAAAATACGGTAATGATAGACCAGATTTAAGGGAAGATAAAAATGATACAAATCTCTTAGCTTTTGCTTGGGTAATAGATTTTCCATTTTTTACAAAGACTTCTCTAAGTGATGATCCTGAAGCAGAAGGTGAATGGACTTTTACTCATAATCCATTTTCTCGTCCAAAAGAAGAATATATGCAAAATTTATATGATAAGAAAAATATCGGAGAAATTCTTACTCAGCAATACGATATCATAATGAATGGTTTTGAGCTTGGCGGTGGATCAATTCGTAATCATAAAGCTAATGATCTTAAAAAAGTTTTAGAAATATTAGGACATAATGAAGAAAATATTGAGAAAAATTTCGGACATATGCTAAGAGCTTTTAATAGCGGTACTCCTCCACATGGTGGTATTGCATGAGGATTTGATAGACTTATGATGATACTTTTAAACGAGCCAAATATTCGTGAAGTGATAGCATTTCCAAAAACAGGCGAAGGAAAAGATTTACTTATACAAACACCAGCTCCTACAAGTGAGAAACATTTAAAAGAATTAGGTATTAATATATAAATTAAAAAAGTAGCCAAAAGGCTACTCTTTATATATTAACTCTTTAATAAAGAATTAATTTGTAATTTACTATTAAATGTGGCTGCGATGGTATCAAAAACTCTCCTTTTCTTAATGCAAATGCTTTTAAGTTGGAACTATTTTTTCTCGGCAAAAAATGTATTCCATTTATAGAAAAAGCATTTATAACCTTTTTTTCAAAAAGTTCCTTGAATGCAAGATTTTCATCTTTAATCTTGTTAAAGATTTCTGGAGAAATAGAAATGTTTTTCTCTTTAAAATCCTTATTAAAATAGAAAAGCTTTTTATTTGTAATACTTAAATAGTAGATTCTGTCTTCTTCTATTTTGTTTTTTATACACTCTTCAAAAGATTTAAGAAAAGGTAGAATTAGAAACTCTTTTTCCATAATTTAGATTTTGTTTTTGTTTAAAGAATATTTTATCAAGTATATGATAGCATAATTCAAAAAGAATGTCAAATTTTTATAATTCAAAAATTTTTTTGTGATAAAATACATATAATAATAAATATTTATGGTTTTTTCTAATTTAGCTTTTCTTTTAATTTTTACTTGTATTATTTCAATAATAATATATTATTTAAGATTTCCTTTGATATTAGGATATATAATTGTAGGTATTTTGCTAGGGCCTACTTTTTTTAATTTAAATATAGATCATAATTCATTAGATATTTTTTCTAAAATAGGAATAGTTTCTTTGCTTTTTATAATTGGATTAAATATAAATCCAAAATCTATAAAAAGCGAATTAAAAGAAAGTTTCACTCTTGGATTATTCCAAATAATAATCACATCTATTTCAGGATTTTTGTTTTCATATTATATTTTTAATTTCAAAATAGTAGAATCTATACTCATTTCTTCTGCATTTACATTGTCATCAACTATTGTAATTTTGAAATTACTTACAGATAAAGGAGATATGGATAAGCTTTATTCAAAAATATCTTTAGGTGTATTATTAATACAAGATTTTTTCGCTGCTTTTATATTATTATTTTTATCAATAGCAAACACATCACAAACTCAAGGTATAAAAATAAATTCTCTTGTTTTGTTTTTTATATTAAAAGTAATATTACTCATATTTCTTTTTTATATATTAAATAAATATATATTACCAAAACTAACAAATATATTTTCAAACTCTCAAGAATTATTATTATTATTTTCTGCTGCTTTTGCTTTCTCATATTCTTATTTATTTGAAGTATTAGGTTTTTCTCTTGAAATAGGAGCTTTATTTGCTGGAATAATACTTTCTTCATCTATATATGCAAGAGATATAGCTTCTCGTTTTAGGCCAATAAGAGATTTTTTTATAATTATATTCTTTTTATTATTAGGATTAAAGGCTGATTTTTCTGGAATGAGTCAATATACAATGGTAATAATTATATTCTTAATCTTTGTTGTAATAATAAATCCAATAATAATGTTTTTAATAATGAATCTTTTAGGTCATAGAACAAGAACGAGCTTTTTTACTGCTCTTACAATGGGTCAAGTTTCTGAATTTTCTTTAGTTATTTTATCTGTTGCTAAAATGTTTAATTATATAAATAATGATTTGTTTTCAATTGTTTTAATTGTGATGTTTGTATCTATATGCTTTTCTTCTTATATGCTTTTATACAGTGAGAATATATATAAATTTTTATCTCCATTTTTACACAAAATAGAAATAAAAAAAGTTCATAAAAGAATAATAGAATCAAAAAACAAAAATTTTGATATGGTTATTTTTGGTTATGACAAAATAGGTAATAAATTTTTGAATTTAGCAAAGAATAAAGATTTTAATTATTTAATAATAGATATAGACAAAAATGCTATTGAAAGAGCAAAAAAAGATAAAGCCAATGTTTTATTTGGAGATGCTACCAATATTGACTTTTTGGAAGAAAATAATATTTTTAATAGCAAAATGATAGTTTCAACCATTCCACATTTTAATATTAATAAATCTTTAATAGAAAAATATAAAAACCATAATTCAAACAAAGGATTTAATTTTGAAAAAAATAAAATAGCTATTTCAATAGCAAAAATAAAAGAGGAAGCTATTTCTTTATATGAAATAGGAACAGATTTTGTTGTTATGCCTTATGAATTAGGAGGAGATTTAGCGGTAGAATATATAGAAAAATTTAATTTTAATAAAGAAAAATTCTATAAAGAAAAAGAAAAACAATTAGAAAAATTATCAATAAAATAATGATATAATTTTATTATATATGGAAAATAAAGAAAAGATAACATATTTAGGATATTCTGATTATAGAAATAAAATGACTAAATTTGGAATAAAAGAAAAAGATAGAACAAGACATATGTATGTTATTGGTATGACAGGTATGGGAAAGTCTACATTACTTGAAAATATGGCTATACAAGACATACAAAATGGAGAAGGTATTATTTTTATGGATCCTCACGGTGGAACAGCCAAAAAACTATTAGACTTTGTACCAGAAGAAAGAAAGAAAGATGTTATATACTTCGCTCCTTTTGATGTGGAACATCCAATAGCATTTAATGTTTTAGAAAAAGTAGATGACAATAAAAGATATTTAGTTGCTGATGGTTTAATGGCAGCTTTCAAAAAAGTTTTTGGAGAAGAGAAGTTTTCTGACAGAATTCAATATATTTTAAATAACTCTATTTTAACATTATTAGAAAACGAAGGAGAAACTTTAATGGGTATAAATAGATTATTAAGCGATAAAAATTATAGAAAAAAAATGGTTGAAAATGTTAAAGATCCAGCAATTAAAACATTTTGGAATGAAGAATATGCAAAAGCTGGAGAAAAATATCAACAAGATGCTGCTCCTGGTATACAAAACAAAATAGGTCAATTTACTTCAAACCCATTAATAAGAAATATTATAGGTCAAAAGAAAACGAGTTTTGACATAAGAGATATAATGGATAATAAGAAAATATTAATAGTTAATTTATCTATTGGAGAAATGGGGGTAGGTAATTCTAATTTAATGGGTTCATTACTTATTACAAAAATATATTTATCAGCAATGGGAAGAGCTGAAGTTGAAGATAATGTTCTTCAAAAATTACCACCAATTTATTTTTATGTTGATGAGTTTCAAAATTTTGCTAATGATAGCTTTGCTAATATATTATCACAAGCTAGAAAATATAAATTAGCATTAATAGTAGCTCATCAATATGTTGATCAAATGACAGAAGAAATAAAATCTGCTATTTTTGGAAATGTAGGAACAAAAATAACATTTAGAGTAGGCGGTCAAACAGATGCAGAAACATTTGAAAAAGAATTTGCTCCTGTTTTTACATCAGATGATTTTACAAATATAGCAGCATTTCAAATGTATTTACGATTAATGATAAACAATGAAGGATCTAGAGCTTTTTCCGCAAAGGCTATACCCCCAATAGAAAAACCTGAAATCTCTTATGCAAAAGAAATAATAGAATATAATAGAGAGGTATATGGTAAACCAAAAGAAGAAATAGAAAAAGAAATTACAGAGTGGTTTCAACCTGTTATTTTTAATAATACAGAAAACAAAGATACTTTTCAAGACAAAAAAACAAATAAAGAAAGTTATTATATAAATAATAGACAAAATATAGAAAGAAAAGAGAATAATACAAAAAACAATAATCATTTAAGAACAAAGAGAGATGATTATAAAAAAGAAAGAGATATAGTCAATACTAATTTTAATAAAATAAAAGAAGAAATAAAAGAGTCCAAAGAAGAAAAAACAAATAATAATAATTCTTTGAAAGAAGCATTAGAAAAAGCAATAAAAACACAAAATAATTTAACAAAAAATAATATTCAAAATCAAAATATTAATAATAAAGTTAAAAATGATGAAAATAATAACATAAATAATGATAATTTTTTAAAAGAAATTGATGAAAAAACTCTCAAAAATATAATAGAAAAAGAATAAATAATATTGAAAAGTTTTATAATTTGTGTTATATTTTCTTTGATACATTCTTTTGTGATTTTATTATTTATTTACTTTTTATAAAAAGTAAATAAAAGACGGCCTTATCGTCTAATGGTTAGGACAGCAGGTTTTCATCCTGCAAATCGGAGTTCGATTCTCCGTAAGGTCACAAATAAAAAATCCTCTTAAATAAATTAAAAGGATTAAAATTTTTATAAACTTTCTTATTTTAGTAAAAAAATAAATCTCTCATTATTTTTACTATTTGTATCAGAAGATATTATTCCATCTTCTAAAACGGAAGTCCCATCTTCTTTTACAAGAACTGTGAAAAATTTATAATTTACATAAGTCACACCATTATAAATTTCTTCTATTGGTTCTATTGGTATAGTCACAACCTCGCCAACAACAAGAGTCATTTTCTTTAATAAAGAAGGCACAATATCTAAATCATTTACTTTTAATAATTTATAGCCATTTAATTTAGCTAAATTTATTATTTTTAAATAATCTAGTCTATTACTTATATGAGATTCTCTTTTTGTTGCAAAAGAAGAAGGTGGTAGAATAATAAATTTTTTTCTCTCTAATTCTACTTTTTGAACAGGGTATTCTACTTTTTCTTGCGAAAAAGCATTAATAGATAAAGAAGTCGCAATAGCAACAAGAGCAAAGAAAAAGAATGTTTTTTTCATTTTTTTAATTTTAGATTAAGAATATTTTTCCAATTTTAATATAACATAAAACAAAAGTAAAGTCAAGTCAATTTAATATTATATTTTAATGTTATTATGTATATAATTAAATAATAAAAATATGAAAAAAATAATATATATAATAATAGTAGTTCTGATAGTTTTTTTAATAATAAGATTTATAAATAATGATAATAAAAAAGAATTAGTAAAAGACAATATATTTCATAATTTTGATGGAAATTCATATATAATCTCATCTATAAACGATAAAGAATTATCAGGAAATGAAGTTAATTATAAAGTAGAATTTGAAAATGGAAATATTCATGCCAAAATATGTAATAATATAAATGGGCAAATTATTTCAGTAGGAGATAAAATAAAAGCATCAAATGGATTAATTAGTACTATGATGTTTTGTGATGCTTTAATGGAAGATGAAGCTTTATTCTTGGATTTATTTAACAAAGGCGAAGTTAATTATAATTTAACAGACAAAATGTTAACATTATCAAATGAGTCTTCTGTAATTGTATTAAATAAAATAGAAAATACTAATAATTAATTTATATATTATGTAATTTTAATTATATAGTTTCTATCAAAATACTATTAACTTCTGTTTCTTTTTGAAATTTTATTCCACAAATTACTATAACAATATTGTCTTTTCGTTTTAGTATTTTATTTTCAAATAAAATATCTTTTATCTGTGTCCTTAACTCATTTAAGTTTCTAGCATTATTATCTATTAAAAGCGGCCAAATACCTCTAAAAAGCAAAGTTTCTTCAAGTACATTTACATTAGTTGTCATTGCTATTATAGGTATTTTAGTTCTAAATTTTGATAATATTTTAGGTGTATAACCTGTTTTTGTTATAGATATAATAGCTTTTGCTTTTATTTTTTCTGCTATACTTACAGAGTTTATTCTCAAATAATCATTATTAGATAATTCTTGAAATGAATTATAGTTTTTATTTATAAAAGGATCTACTGTTTTCGCCACATTTACCATTGTTTCAACAGCTTCTCTTGGGTAATGACCATTAGCTGATTCTCCAGATAGCATAATAGCATCTGTTCCATCAAAAATAGCTGTAGCAATATCTGAGACTTCAGCTCTCGTGGGTGTTGGTGAATCTATCATGGATTCTAGCATTTGAGTGGCTATTATAACTATTTTTCCTTTTAATCTTGCTTTTTCTGTTAATTCTTTTTGAATTAAAGGTACTCTTTCTCTCGGGGTTTCTATTGCTAAATCTCCACGAGCTATCATTATCCCATCGGACTCATTTAATATTTCTTCTATATTATGTAAAGATTCTTCTGTTTCTATTTTTGATATAATTATAGGTTTATAATTTTTAGGTAATAATTCTTTTAATTTGATTATATCTTCTTTGTTTCTCACAAAAGATAAAGCTAAATACTTTATTTTATTTTTGATAGCAAAATTAACATCATCTTCATCTTTTTTTGTTAATGAAGATATAGATAAATGGCTTTTAGGTATATTCACACCTCTTCTACCTTTAATATGTCCACCTATTAATATTTTACATAATAATGTCTCTTCTTCTTTTTTTTCTACAAGTAATTTAATTTTCCCATCATCTAATAAAATCTCATTTCCTATATCTACTTCTTTTAATAAATTTTTATATTTTATTGTTAATGTATGATCATCTCCTATAATATTTTCTGTTGTTATTTTTATTTTTTTATTTGGAATTAATTCTATTAAATCATTTTTTACTTCTCCTGTTCTTATTTTTGGACCTGATAAATCAAGTAATATAGATATATTTAAATTATTTTCTTTACAAATATTTTTAATATTTTTGATCTTTTCATCGTGTTCTTTATGATTTCCATGACTCATATTTAATCTCACTATATTTACTCCAGATATTAATATACTTTGTAAAAGATTTTTATTATTGTTTATATTTGGTCCTATTGTTGCTATTATTTTAGTTTGTCTTTTAATTTGTTCTATTATATTTGCATTTATATTCTTCATATCTTTTGAGTTTAATTATTATATCATAAAGATAAATTACTAAGAGAATATAATTTAATTCATCTGGGCTTCTACTAAACTTTTGTATAGAGGGGAAGAGTTTAATAATTCAGTGTGAGTACCTCTGGCTATTACTTTACCATGACTCATCATAAATATTTCATCTACATCTCGTACAGTAGATAGGCGATGAGCGATAATAATGGTCGTTCTACCATGAGAAGCTTCTTCTATAGCTTCTTTAATATACTTTTCATTTTCAGCATCAAGGGCACTTGTGGCTTCATCAAAAATTAATATAGCAGGATCTTTTATAAGAGCTCTAGCAATTCCAACTCTTTGTCTTTCTCCACCAGAAAGCTTCACACCTCTTTCACCAAGCATAGTATCAAAACCTTTTTCATCAAGTCTGTGATAAAATTGATCTATTCTTGATTTTTTAGCTATATCTTCTAAAATACTTTTATCTTTTTCTATTTTATTTAACAATTTTTTATTTGTTATACCGAATAAAATATTATTTTTAATAGTATCATCAAATAAGTCTACATGTTGCTCTACATAGC